>WHST01000077.1 GCA_009379955.1 Streptosporangiales bacterium
GCCCGCCGCACCGGGCTCACCACCGCCCACCAACAGCGAGTTGCCACCCGCCGCGAGCTACGACAGGATCAGTCATGAACCCCCGCCAGTGGTTGGGTATTACGCCCCCGAACTGGTGCATTTGGTCAGACGCGCCTCGCCAGGCGACACTAGCCACGTCTGGCACTGACAACCCCGCGGAACCAGACCCACGAGACCGCCCCGCCTGGCCACCTCTCTACACCCTGTGACCGTCGATTTGTTCCGGTACAAATCGCGGATTGTTCCGCAGTTCTGTATCACTTAGCGTCTGCGACATCTTCCACGCACCCCGAGGAGGATGGGATGACGGTGGACCGCAGGACGCTGCTGCGGGGCGGCCTGGCGTTTGGGCGCGTTCGGCGCGCTCGTGGGGTGCGCCAACCCGACGGAGACGACGCCTATCAGCGACGAGATCACCGGTGGTGGCGGCGGAAAGCCGACGCGCGGTGGTCTGCTGCGGTACGGGCTGTCGACCGACCCGAGCAACTTCGAGCCGCATGTCAGCACCGGGGCCGCCTCGCAGACGGTGAAGCAGCTCATCTACAACTCGCTGCTCAAGTACGACGCCCACGGGAAGATCGTTGGCGACCTCGCGGCGGAGTTCGGGTTCGTCGACGACCTTACCTATGAGGTCCGCCTGCACCGCGGCATCACCTTCCACGACGGGTCCACGCTCACTCCGGACGACGTCGTGTTCAGCTTCGCCAGGATCATGGACGAGAAGACCGCGGCCACCGACGTCAGCCTCTACGCCGATGTCACCAGCGTGCGGGCCGTCGGCGACGACCGTGTCGTGTTCCGGCTGAAGCAGCCGAACGTGGTCCTGCCGTTCGCCCTCGCCTCGGGAAACTCCCCCGTCGTCTCCCGAAAGTGGATCGAGTCCGGCGCCGACACGCTGACCACGACGATGGGCACCGGGCCGTTCCGGCTCGTCGAGCGGGTGCCGGGCGTGAGCCTCACGCTGAAGCGGTTCGACGACTACTTCGAGGATGGCCTCCCGTACCTCAATGGCGTCGTCTTCGTGCCGATGGCCGACGACTACGCGCGGGTCACCGCGCTGCGCAGCGCGGTCGTCGACTTCATCGATTATGTGCCCGCCACGCACCTCGACGTGCTGAAGAAGGCGCGCGGCGTCGAGATCGCGTCCGACACCACCTTCGGGTTCGGCTACCTCGGCTTCGTGCTCGGCCGCAAGGAGGTCCGCGACCTGCGCGTGCGGCAGGCGTTCGCGTACGGCATCGACAGGGAGGCGGTGCTGCAGACCGCGTTCCTCGGACACGGCGAGGCGATGACCGGAGGGCTCATCCCGAAGGGCATGCTCGGCCACGACCCCGACCTGATGACGCGGTACACGTACGATCCCGAGCGCGCGCAGAGCCTGCTCAGGCGGGCCGGCGTCCCTTCACCGCTCGACCTGACGATGGTGACGACGAGCGCGTACTCCGTCATCGACCGCCCCGCTCAGGGCGTGCTGCCGTCGCTGCGCGACTCGGGCATCGACCCGGCTCTCGTCCGGCAGGAGTGGCTGACGTTCCGCAAGACCGTGGAGGCGCGCACCTATCCGGCGCACGCGTGGGGCACGTCGATCACGTACGGCGACCCGGACGCGCTCACCAGCCTCGTCGGATCGACCAGCCCGCAGGCGCAGTACGAGCAGTTCTCCGACGACCGCGTCGACTCGCTGCTGTCGGAAGGACGGCGTGAGCGCGACGAGGGAAAGCGCGCCGACATCTACCACGAGATCGAGGCGCGACTGCTCGACCTGCTGCCGTGGACCTACACCGTGCGACGCGTCCAGGCGGAGGCGATGCGCGACTACGTCAAGGGCTTCGCCCACCCACGCGCCGGCGCCTGGACGCAGACCTCGCTGCGTTCGACGTGGCTCGAGCGGAGGTCGTGATGGGGACGTTCCTGATCCGCCGCCTCGGCCTGCTGCTCATCCAGCTGCTCGCCGCCGGCACGCTCATCTTCGTCATCATCAGGCTCGTGCCGGGCGACCCGGCGCGCGCGGTGCTCGGCGAGACCGCGGCGGAGGAGCAGATCGCCGAGATCCACGAGCAGCTCGGACTCAACGACCCGTTGCTCTCCCAGTTCGCGGACTTCTGGGGGCAGCTGCTCCGCGGCAGCCTCGGCGAGAGCCTGGTGAGCGGACGTCCCGTCCTCACCGACGTCGGGCTGCGCATCGGCAACACCCTCGAGCTCGTGCTGCTCGCCGTCGGTCTCTCGATCGTCATCGGCATCCCGCTCGGCGCGGCCGCGGCGCGCCGGGCCGACAAGGCGCGCGACTACGCGATCACGTCCGTCGCGGTCGTCGGGCTCTCCCTGCCCGTCTTCGTCCTCGGCACGGCACTCGTGCTGCTGTTCAGCGTGGCGCTGCCGATCCTGCCGCCGGCGAGGTTCGTCACGTTCGCCGAGGACCCACTCGGGCACCTGCGGCTCATCGTGCTCCCCGTCCTCACCCTCGCGGCGGCGCCGACGGCGGTGGTGCTGCGCATGACGCGCTCGGCGATGCTCGAGGTGCTGACGTCCGACTTCGTCCGGACGGCGCGCGGGAAAGGCATCGGCGAACGCCGGGTCATCATCGCCCACGCGCTGCGCAACTCGATGAACCCGGTCACCAGCATCATCGGCCTCGAGCTCGCGATGCTGCTCGGCGGCACGGTGATCGTCGAGTCCATCTTCGGCTGGCCCGGCCTCAGCTCGCTGCTGATGTCGGGTGTCGAGGCGCGTGACTACCCGGTGGTGCAGGGCGTCGTCCTCGTCATCGCGGCGATGACGATCGTCATCAACCTGGCCGTCGACGTCGCCTACCGGGTGATCGACCCGCGGATCGGAGCGTCCTGATGTCCGTGCACCCCGCCGTCCCCCGCCGCTCCGCTCCTCGCTCGGCGAGCGCGTGGGAACCATGGGCGCTACGAATCGCTGCGATGCTCACGTCGGAGGACGGCTCATGTCCACGCTGACCACGACGCTCCCCGTCCTCACGACCCCGGCGGCCGGGACGTTCCGGCGCATGCTGCGCAACCGGCGCGTAGTGATCTGCGGATCGATCCTCGCCGTGATCGGGCTCGCCGCCCTGTTCGCACCACTGCTCGCGCCGTACGACTACCGCGACCCCGTCGGCATCCCGCTGTCGGCGGGCAGCAGCGTCGGCTGGATCGGCACCGACGACTTCGGGCGCGACGTGCTGTCGCGGCTGATCCACGGCAGTCGGGTCTCGCTCGGCGTCTCCGTCGTCGCCGTCCTCATCGCGTCGACCTTCGGCACGCTCATCGGTCTGGTCGCCGGCTACTTCCGCGGCGCCACCGAGACGATCTCGATGCGCGGCATCGACATCCTGCTGTGCTTCCCGCCCGTCGTGCTCGCCGTCGCCGCCGTCGCCGCGCTGGGGCCGGAGCTGCGCAACGTCATCCTCATCATCGGCGTGCTCTACATCCCGCGGTTCGCGCGCATCGTCTACGGCTCGGTGCTCTCGGTCTCCACGATGGAGTACGTCATCGCCGCGCGGTCGATGGGGTCGGGCGCGCTGCGCATCCTCTCGCGCACGGTGCTGCCCAACGTCACCGCGCCGATCCTCGTCCAACTGTCGCTGAGCCTCGGCTTCGCGATCCAGATCGAGTCGGGCCTGAGCTTCCTCGGCCTCGGCGCGCAGCCGCCGCTGCCATCGTGGGGCTCCCTCGTGGCATCCGGCCGCGACTTCCTCGAGGTGCGGCCGATGCTGCTCATCGCACCCGCCGTCGTCATCGCCGTCACCGTTCTCGCACTCAACATCCTCGGCGACGGCCTGCGCGATGTCTTCGACCCTCGCCGCCGCCACTGACCGCACACCCAACGGAGGAGATCGCCACATGCGCACCCACGAGCTCGGCCGGATGTCCTGGACCGAGGCCGCCGAGACGGCCGAGACCAACCCGGTCGTCCTCATCCCGGTCGGCGCCATCGAGCAGCACGGCCCGCACCTGCCGTTGCACGAGGACGCGATCGTCGCCGACCACGTCGCGCAGCAGGTCGCGAGGGCCACCAGGGCGCTCGTCGCGCCGGTCATGAACTACGGCCACTCCCCCATGTTCGCCGGCTACGCCGGCACGCTGAGCCTGCGCAGGGAGACCCTCACCGCGGTGATGGTCGACATCTGCGAGGGCCTCGTCTCGCACGGTTTCCGCCGGCTCGTCCTCGTCGACAACAACGGCGGCAACCAGGCGTCGGTCGCCGAGACCGCGTTCACCATGCGCTCGCGGCACGGCATCCTGATGGGGTCGCTCTACCCGTGGCAGCTCGGCTACCAGCTGATGCGCTCGGCGTACGACGAGCCCGACCGCGTGTACGGTCACGGCGCCGAGCCCGAGCTGTCGGCGATGATGGTGATGTTCCCCGACCAGGTGCTGACCGACCGCATCGAGGGCGGCGAGCTGCACGGCTTCGAGGACTGGACCCCACACAGCTACAACGGCGTCGCCGTGCCGGGCTACGACGTGCCCGGCACCGTCTACTGGGACTTCTCCGACGTGAGCCCGAGTGGCGTCAGCGGCGACACCTCGGTCGCGAGCGAGCAGACCGGCGAGGTGTGGGTCGACCGGGTGATCGGCTTCTGCACCGCGTTCGTCCGCGAGTTCGACGCCAACACCCGCGGCGCGACCTGGGCGAAGCAGGCACCATGACCGAGGCACCGGTGGTGCACGACGATGTGGTGCTGCAGGTACGCGACCTGCACGTGTCGTTCCACACCGGCGGCGGCGAGGTGCGCGCCGTCCGCGGGCTCGACCTCGAGCTGCGACGCGGCGAGATCGTCGGCATCGTCGGCGAGTCGGGGTCGGGCAAGTCAACGGCGAGCCTCGCGCTGCTCGGCCTGCTGCCCGACACCGCCACGGTGCGCGGCAAGGCGATCCTGCACGGCACCGACCTCACTCGCCTGTCGCGCGCGCGGCTCGACGCGCAGCGGGGCAACCGCATCGCGATGATCTACCAGGACCCGATGACGGCTCTGAACCCCGTGCAACGGATCGGCGCGCAGATCGCCGAGGCGTACCGGGCGCACCACTCGAGCGCATCCAGGGCCGAGGCGAACACGCGCGCGGTCGAGATGCTCGACCTCGTCGGCATCCCCGGCGCGGAGTCGCGCGCCAGGTCGTACCCGCACGAGTTCTCCGGCGGCATGCGCCAGCGCGCCGTCATCGCGATGGCGCTCGTCAACGACCCCGACGTCCTCGTCGCCGACGAGCCGACCACCGCGCTCGACGTGACCGTGCAGGCGCAGGTGCTCGAGCTCGTCCTCGACCTGTGCGAGCGCCTCGGCGTCGCCGTGCTGCTCATCACCCACGACCTCGGCGTGATCGCACGGGTGGCCGACCGCGTGGTCGTGATGTACGCGGGGCGCCCGGTCGAGCTTGCTGGCGTCGACGAGCTGTTCGCGCGACCCGCGATGCCGTACACGACGGCGCTGCTGCAGGCACTGCCCGGCACCACGGGCAGGCACGAGCCGCTGCACCCGATCCCCGGCCAGCCACCGTCGATGGTCAGACTGCCGGCGGGGTGCCCGTTCCAGCCGCGGTGCCCGAAGGCCGACGACCTCTGCGAGCGCGAGGAGCCCGCGCTCTCGCCCGTCGGCGACGCCCACCTCGCCGCGTGCCATCACCCCGACCACCAGGCGACCGAGCTCGCGCGCACCGGAGCGGAGGCGTGACCGTGACAGCGACAACCCCGACGACGGTGCCCCCCGTGCTCGAGGTCGCCGACCTCGTCACGACCTACCCGGCGCCGCCGCGCGACGTGCTCGGCCGTCCCCGCGGCACCGTGCAGGCGGTCTCGTCGGTCTCGCTGTCCGTCGCCCCCGGCGAGACGGTCGGCGTGGTCGGCGAGTCGGGCTGCGGCAAGTCGACCCTCGGCCGGAGCGTGCTCGGCCTCGAACGCACCGACGCCGGCACCGTGCGCATCTGCGGCCAGGACGTCCTCGGCATGCGCGGGCGTACGTCGCGCGCGCTGCGGGCGCACGCGCAGATGGTGTTCCAGGACCCCTTCGCCTGCCTCAACCCGCGACTCACCGTCGCGGACCTGATCGCCGAACCGCTGAAGATCCACCGGCGCTGGGACCGCGCCACGGGCCCCGATCTCGTGGCGAGGCTGCTCGGCGAGGTCGGCCTCGAACGGGAACACGGCGACCGCTACCCGCACGAGTTCTCCGGCGGACAGCGCCAGCGCATCGGTATCGCCCGGGCGCTCGCGCTGCAGCCCGACCTGATCGTCCTCGACGAGCCGGTCTCCGCGCTCGATGTCTCGGTGCAGGCAGGAGTACTCAACCTGCTCGACGAGCTGCAGCAGGCGCACGACCTCGCGTACCTGTTCATCGCCCACGACCTGTCCGTCGTGCACCACATCAGCGACCGCATCGCGGTGATGTACCTCGGCAAGATCGTGGAGATCGGTGACGCCGACGTCGTGTACGAGACGCCGGCGCACCCGTACACGACGGCGCTGCTGTCCGCCGTGCCCGCACCCGACCCGCGGCTGGAACGCGAGCGGCAGCGCGTCGTCCTCACCGGTGACGTGCCGCGCCCGACGCACCCGCCGAGCGGCTGCCGCTTCCGCACCAGGTGCTGGAAGGCGACGGAGATCTGTGCGACCGAGGAGCCGCCCCTCGCCGGCACGCCCGGTCGGATGGTCGCCTGCCACCATCCCGAACGCCCCGTGCCAGGCTCACCCGCAACCGCCGTACCGCCGCCTACCGATTGAGGAGACCGCATGCGCATCGCCGCCCACCAGTTCGACGTGTCGGACGACAAGGACACCAACCTCCAGCAGATCCGCAAGGGCGTGCTCGCCGCGGCCGAGGCCGGCGCGCGGCTCGCCGTGCTCCCCGAGGCCGCGATGGTGTCGTTCGAGGCCGACAGGGAACGCATCCGCACCGCGGCCGAGCCGGTCGACGGTCCGTTCGTCACCACCCTGCGCGACCTGTCCCGCGAGACCGGCGTCGCGTGCATCGTCGGCGTGCACGAGCCGAGCGGCGAGGCACGCGTCTACAACACCAACGTCGTCGTCGACGGCGGCGAACTCCTCGCCGCGTACCGCAAGCTGCACCTGTACGACGCGCTCGGCCACCGCGAGTCCGAGCACGTCACGCCGGGTGCCGCGCTGCCGCCCGTCGTCGAGATCGACGGCGTGCGCGTGGGGGTCCTCACCTGCTACGACCTGCGCTTCCCCGAGGTCTTCCGCGTGCTCGTCGACGCGGGCGCGGAGGTCGTCACCGTGTCCGCCGCCTGGGTGCGGGGCCTGTACAAAGAGGAGCACTGGAACACCCTGCTGAAGGCGCGGGCGATCGAGAACACCTGCTGGATCGCGGCGAGCGGCGAGGTCGGCGCACGCAACTGCGGCAACAGCCAGATCATCGACCCGTTCGGCGTCGTCGTCGCGGGCGTCGGTGAGGAGCCGGGCTCGTGCTACGCGGACGTCGAGCTGGAGCGGGTGCGCACGGTGCGCGCGAAGCTGCCCTCGCTGGAGCACCGCAGGTTCGACGTGGTGATGCGCTAACGTCTCGTGCCGATGACGCTCGCCGACGACTCGACGCCGCGGATCGGGGCGGCCGACCTCGCCGCCTCGATCGACGAGCCGACGGCCAAGGGGATCGCCGCGGCCGTCGACCACCTGGTGCGCGTCGGACGGATCCGCGCTGGCACGGCCCTGCCCACCGTGCGGGCGCTCGCCGTCGCGCTGCGGATGAGCCCGACGACGGTCGCCGAGGCGTGGCGGCTGCTCGGCTCCGCGGGCACGATCGAGACGCTCGGCCGTCGCGGCACGTTCGTCACGGGCTGGGACCCGAGCGCCCACCTGCCCGACGACGACGGGCTCGGCGCGAAGGCGGAGCTGTCGTACGACCTGCGGCTCGCCGTCCCCGACCCTGCGTACCTGCCCGACCTGCGCAAGGCGCTCGCGAGGGCGGCGGACCACGTCGACGTCGGGTTCAACCAGTACCGGTCGCCACCGGTCATCGGCCCGCTGCGCGCGTACGCCGAGGAGACCTGGCCGTTCCCGTTCCAGCGGCTCACCTGCGCGTACGGCGGGTACGACGCGCTGCTGCTCGTCGGCGAGGTGCTCATCAGGCCGGGGCGTCGCGTGGTGGTCGAGAACCCGACGAGCGCGCAGGCGCTGGAGATCATCGAGGCGCTCGGCGGCGAGGCGGTGCCCGTCCCCTGCGACGTCGAGGGCATGCTGCCGGCGGCGCTCGACGCCGCACTCGCCAAGAACCCCGTCGCGGTGTTGATCCAGCCGCGGTGCGCGTGCCCCGACGGCCGGTCGATGACGCCCCGGCGGGCGAAGGAGCTGGCGGCGGCGATCGCCCGGTGCCCGGCGCGTCCCGTCGTCGTCGAGGACGACCCGATGCCCGCGCTCGCCCGCACCCGCCGGTCACCCTCGGCGACCGGCTGCCCGACCAGGTCGTGCACATCCGGGGCTGGAGCAAGTCGCACGGCCCCGACCTCAGGCTCGCGATGGTGGGCGGCGCCGCCGACGTCATCGAACGCATGGAGGGACACCGCCGCCTCGGCGCCGTGTGGACGTCGCGCATCCTGCAGGGCGCGTTCGCCGCGATGCTCGCCGACGCGACCGCGCGCCGGCGGGTGGCACGGGCGAGCGAGGAGTACGCCCGCCGCCGCGAGCTCCTCGCCGACGCCCTCGCCGCACGCGGCGTCTCGACGTACGCGAGGGACGGGCTCACCCTGTGGGTGCCCGTCCACGACGAGCGCACGGCGCTGGTCAACCTCGCCTCCCACCGGCTCGGAGCCGGACAGGGCAGCCGGTTCAGCGTCGCGCCGACCGACGGCGACCACCTGCGCGTGTCGGTCACCCTGCTGCGTCCGCGCGACGTCGACCACGTCGCCGACCTCCTCGCCGCCGCCGGACGCGCCACCCACTCCCGCATGGTCTGAACGCGTCCGATCCGTCTCGGATCGTGAGATTCGTGACGTGCATTCGAAGCCGTCTTCGCGCTCCGTCCGCGGACCACTCCAAGATCAACATCAGCGCAGGTCAGCATCGAGTGGCCGGGCCGGGGCAAGGCTCCCCTGCGGTCGTCGCGGGCCGGTATTTCACGCCGACGTCCTCTTGATATCTCCTCTTGATCCCCTACGTTTGATTCCGACGCATGGCGATGATCGTGGTCGTTGCCACGTCATGGTCGGCAACGGCGCCGGCTGCCGAGGACGACGGCTTGCCTCATCGGAACGCATGAGGCGTGATCGTCCTGACGGCTCCACGTCACCGTCCTGGGACGTCTGCTGACCGTCGTCCGCCCAGCCCCGAAGTGGCCACCCCGGTGACCACACCGCGGGACGAGCAGGCGGGAGACACATGCCGAAAGACGTCGTCGACAACGAGCAGACCGAGATCTCGGCCAACAGCCAGCAGCTGTTCGGCGAGCACCCTCTCGAGGTACGTGACACGGACCACTACACCGACGAGTACGTCCAGGACTTCGTCGAGAAGTGGGACGATCTCATCGACTGGCGGCGCCGCGCGAAGGGCGAAGGCGACTTCTTCATCGACCAGCTCAGGTCACGAGGCGTCGGCACGGTCCTCGACGTCGCCACCGGCACCGGCTTCCACTCGCTCCGCCTGCTGGAGGAGGGTTTCGAGACGGTCAGCGCGGACGGCAGCCCACAGATGCTCGCGAAGGCCTTCTCGAACGGGTTGGAACGTGGCGGCAGGATCCTGCAGATCGTGCACGCGGACTGGCGGTGGCTGAGTCGCGACGTCCCCGGTCAGTACGACGCGATCATCTGCCTCGGCAACTCGTTCACCCACCTCTTCTCCGAACGGGACCGTCGCAAGGCGCTCGCCGAGTTCTACTCCATGCTCGCCCACGACGGCGTCCTGATCATCGACCAGCGCAACTACGACGCGCTCCTGGACGCCGAGTTCTCCGCCACGCACACCTACTACTACTGCGGTGAGGACGTGTCCGCCGAGCCCGAGTACGTCGACGACGGACTCGCCAGGTTCCGGTACACGTTCCCCGACCATTCGCAGTTCCACCTCAACATGTACCCGCTGCGCAGGAACTACATGCGCCGCCTCATGCGCGAGGTCGGCTTCTCGCAGATCGAGACGTTCGGCGACTTCCAGGAGACCTACGCGGCGGACGAGCCCGACTTCTTCATCCACGTCGCGGAGAAGGGGTACCGCCAGGACGAGGAGCTGCCCGACACCTACTCCGCCACGGTGCACACCGCGCGCGACTACTACAACTCCTCCGACGCGGACAACTTCTACTTCCAGGTCTGGGGCGGCGAGGACATCCACGTCGGCACGTACACCGACCCGGCGGAGGACATCGCGATCGCGAGCCGGCGGACGGTCGAACACATGGCCGCCGAGCTTCCGCTGAGTGACGAGTCGCGTGTTCTCGACCTGGGTGCGGGCTACGGTGGCGCCGCACGGTACCTCGCCGCGACCCACGGCTGTCACGTCACGTGCCTCAACCTCAGCGAGGTCGAGAACGAGCGCAACCGGACGTTCAACCGCGAGCAGGGCCTCGACCACCTCGTCCAGGTCACCGACGGCTCGTTCGAGGACCTGCCCTTCCAGGACAACGCGTTCGACGTGGTCTGGTCGCAGGACGCCTTCCTGCACAGTGGCGACCGCGAACGCGTCCTCGAGGAGGCACGTCGCGTGCTGAGGCCGGGAGGACACCTGGTCTTCACCGACCCGATGGCGTCGGACGGCTGCCCGACGGAGAAGCTCGCACCGATCCTCACCCGCATCAACCTCGACACGATGGCCACGCCCGGCTTCTACCGAGCGCAGCTCATCCGGCTCGGCATGACGTCGGTCAGCTTCCACGACCGGACCGAGCAGCTGCCGCTGCACTACCAGCGCGTCCTCGAGGAGACCGAGCGACGCGACGCCGGTCTCGACGGAACGGTCAGCCGCGACTACCGCGAGCGGATGAAGACCGGGCTGCGCAACTGGGTCGACGGCGGCCGGGCCGGGAACCTGGCCTGGGGGATCTTCCACGCGCACGGCTGACCGCGCCGCGCGCGCCGAACGGCGTCAGCGCCCGAGTAACGTCAGGGAGATCTCGGGCACGTAGGTCACGAGGAGCAGGGCGACGAGGAGCACGGCTGCGCTCGGCAACGACGCCTTGGCGACCTGCAGCACGGGCATCTTCGCCATGCCGCTGGCCACGAACAGGTTGAGACCGAGCGGCGGCGTCACCATGCCGATCTCGAGGTTCATCACCATGATGACGCCGAGGTGGATGGGGTCGACGCCGAGCTCCATGCCGATGGGCAGGATGACGGGCGCCAGGATGAGGATCGCGCTCGACGTCTCCATGAAGCAGCCGGTGACGAGCAGCAGCAGGTTGACCAGCAGCAGGAACGTCCACTTGCTGAGCTCGACGCCGAGTATCGCCTCGGTGATCTGGTTCGGGATGCGCTCGGACGTCAGCACGAACGAGAACAGGATGCCGTTCGCGATGATGAACATGATCATCGCCGAGGTCTTCGCGGACGTCAGCAGGATCGCGCCGAGGTCCTTGATCCGCAGCTCGCGGTAGACGAACAGCGCGATGACGAGCGCGTAGAAGACCGCCATCGCAGCCGCCTCGGTGGGCGTGAAGAACCCGCCGTAGATCCCGCCGAGCACCAGGACGGGGAGCAGCAGGCTGAGCAGGGCGTCGCGAAAGGCGCGGAGCTTCTCGCTCCTCGTCATGACGATCGCGTGCTCACCGGTCCCGAACCCGCGGCGACGCGCGACGAAGACCACCATGCCGATGAGCATGAGGCCCGCCATCACACCGGGCAGGACGCCCGCGAGGAAGAGGTCACCGATGGACTGCTCCGTCGCGATGCCGTAGACGATGAGCGGGATCGACGGCGGGATGAGGATGCCGAGCGACCCCGACGTCGCGATGAGCCCGGTCGAGAACTGCTTGCCGTAACCGCTCGCGATCATCGCCGGGATGAGCAGCGTGCCCACAGCGACGACCGTCGCCGGGCTGGAGCCCGAGATGGCGGCGAAGAACATGCAGGAGAGCACGGCGGTGATGGCCAGACCGCCGCGGAACTGCCCGACGACCGCGTTGCACGCCGCGGTGAGGCGCTTGCTGATCCCACCCTGGCTCATGATGTTGGCGGCCAGCACGAAGAACGGGATCGCCATCAGCGGGAAGGTGTTGAGCGAGTTGAAGAGACGCTCGGGAACCTGGGTGAGCGGGATCGTCGTGAAGTAGAAGAAGTAGACGAACGACGTCAGCCCGAGCGCGATCGCGATCGGCGCGGACGAGACGAGGAAGACGAGCAGCATGATGACGAGAGCGAGCGCCGCTTCGATCATCGGTCGCCCCCCGTGTCGGTCTCGACGTTCTTGCTCAGGTCGACGTCGAGGCGGCCCCGCGCGGCCCGGTAGAGGACCTCGAGCGCGCGGAGGAACATCAGCGTGAGCCCGACGGGAACCGCGAGCTCGACGATCCAGAGCGGCAGCTTCAGCGCCGGCGTCACGGTCGTCGCGGAGAACGGCTCGAACACCAGCAACCAGGCGAACGCGCCGACGGCGGCGAGGTAGGCGAGCGTCACGACCGAGGCGACCGCGGCCATGATCTGCTTGCCGCGCGGTCCGACGAAGAGCGCGACGAGGTCGACGCTGACGTGCTCGTTGTGCCGCAGGGTGACGACCGCGCCGAGGAACGTCGAGTAGATGATCGAGTAGATGATGACTTCCTCTGACCAGAAGAGGAAGACGCCGAAGAACTGGCGCAGGAGCACGGCGACGATGGCGACGACGGCGGCGACTCCGAGCGACCCTGCCGCCAGCACGTTCTCCACGACCGTCAGCACCCTGTCGAGACGCGCCAGCGCTCGTCGGGTGCTGCCGGACACAGGACCTCCCAGGGGCAGAAGGGGTACGCGGGCGGGTGCGACCCGCGCGCTAGCCGGCCTGCTGCTTCAGCAGCTCGGCGACGACGTCCTCGCCGATCACGTCCGCGTACTGCTCCCACACCTTCGGCACGACTGCGTCCTTGAGCGCCTTGCGCTCGCTGTCGGTGAGCTTGGTGATCGTGGTCTTGCCCGCGTCCTCGATCGTCTTCTTCGCCTCGGCGTTGACCTCGGCCGCGATCTCACGGTTGTACGTGCTCGCGTCCTCGGACGCCTTGACGACGTCGTCCTGCAGGTCCGTCGGTAGCGACTCGAAGAACTTCGTGCTGACGACCAGGACGTAGCCGACGTAGCCGTGGTTGGACTCGGTGATGTGCTTCTGCACGGTGTGCATGTTCTGCGACTCGATGTTGGAGTACGGGTTCTCCTGGCCGTCGACCACACCCTGCTGGAGCGCGTTGTAGACCTCGGAGAACGCCATCGGCGTCGCCTTGGCACCCCACTCGTCGAACTGGGACCTGAGCACGTCGGACGGCTGGATGCGGAAGCTCAGTCCCTTGAGATCCTTCTCGTTGCGCATCAGCTTGTTGGACGAGAGCTGCTTGAGGCCGTTGTCCCACAGGCCGAGCACCTTGGTGTTCTTCGAGGCGAGCTTCTCGTTCTCGAAGATCGACTTCCCCACCGTGGTGTCGGGCGACGCCACCTTGGGGATGTCGTCGACCGTGTCGAACAGGAACGGCAGGTCGAGCACCTGGAGCTCCGGCGCGATCGTCGTGAACTTCGCGCTGGCCGGCGCCAGCATCTGCACGCTGTCGGACTGCAGCGCCTGCAGCTCATCCTTGTCGCCGTAGAGCTCGGAGTTCGGGTAGATCTCGACCTTGATGCGTCCGTCGGTGCTCTTCTCGAGCAGCTCCTTGAACTTCTTCGCCGCCTGGCCCTTCGGCGTGTTCTCGGCCACGACGTGCGAGAACTTGATCGTGTAGGTCTTGCCCTCACCGCCACCGCCCCCGCTGCGCGCGCCTCCGCAGGCGACCAGCGGCAGTGCCACCAGCACCGCCGACACTGCGCACAACACGATGCGGAACGGTGAACGCGTCGATCTCGGCATGACCCGGATACTCATGACACCACCTCGTCGTGGCGGATTCGGAGACTGTCAACTCGAATCAATCCTGCAAAGTGCCGTCATTCTTCGGGCTCCGCGCCTCGCATGTCAAGGCACGACGAGCTGCCGTGACGCATACCCACGCGGGACCTCGACGACGTTGTCCGACCCGGCCACCGGGTACTGATCAGCCGCCCGGTCCGTTGTCCAGCGACAGGGTCGCCTTCCAGACCAGCGCGCGGGAGTTCAGGGCGTGGATCACCCGCTCCATGCCGAGTCCGACCAGGAGAAGGGCGAAGAGGACGACGAACGTCGACGTCGTGTCGAAGCTGTTGCCGTAGAACTGGACGAGGTGGCCGAGTCCGCGGTTGACCGCTCAGCTTCCGCGAGTTTGTCAGTGGCAGGCGTGGTCATGGCAACGCCTGGCACTGAATCGTCAATAGGCTCGCCGCCCGCACCGTTTGATCACGTGCACGTGATCAACGTGGACTTCACCTCGTGCCGGGACGAGGTGAAGTCCATGTCGGTGAGGTGAAGCTCCGCCGACGACCCTCGCAGCGCACCCGTGAACGGCACCCTCACCATGCCCCGGCACGGTGAGGGTGCCGTTCACGTGTTGCGGCCGCGAGGCGACCGGCACCACGACCGAGTCCACCCTTGTCACCCGCCCGGGGTCGCCGCACCAGCGGCGATGGACGACTGACAACTCACCTCGAGGGTGGGTCGTGGATGCGGTTGCGGCGGGGCTTCTGCTGCGGGTCCACCCATTTCGGGGGGATCGTGTGCGGGACGCCGCTGGGCACCTCACCCGACGGTTGGGTGCGGGGGTGCAGGGCGTCGACGGCGGCGAGCCTGGCTTTCGCCTCGCTGGTGTCGATCCGCAGCACCGTCCGCAGGTAGGACTCCACTGACCGGGCACCCCGGTCGACGTGCAGGCCACGGTCGCGGATCTCCCGGGCGAGCGCCTGCAACATCAGCGGCGCCTTCCGCACTGCTTCTTCGGCGGCGAGCGCGAGTCCGTCGACGTCGGGGACCGACGCGAAGTCGGTCCGGGCGAGACGGGCCAGTACCTCGGTGAGGGTGAGGATGTCTTCCCACGCCTGTTCCTCGACCGATGGCGGTGTGGTCTTGTCCTCGTCCATATTCAAATACTAGACGGGGCCACCGACAGTACTCCACGAATTCCGCGGTTTTAGCATCCGACCGGAGTCACGAAGGATAACGAAAAGGCAGCCACGGACCGGAGACCACGCAGCGACCGGCGAGCGCGGCAGCCACAGGAGCTGCCTCACCCCGTAGATGCGCGCTGTTCAGGTCGATCGTCGGGTGTGTCAAGTTTCCGCCAGCGCACAAATCCCACAAACAACGTTGTGCGGATTCTTGACACCCGACGATCGACTTACACAATAAAGAGAGGGGTGAGGCAGCGGCCCACAGAACGCCTAGAGCGAGGCCAGATGCCGACCCACCATGCGCCCGAACACAAGGGAAGTCAGGAGCCCCGACCCCGACAGGTACCCGTCGGGAGACCCACCGGACAGCCCCGCCGCGGCCGCCCCGCCCGCATAGAGATCCGTGATCGGCGCACCGTCCACTCCGAGCACCCGCCCGCACACGTCCACCCGCATCCCGCCGAGCGACTGCAGCACGCCCCCGGTGATCGCGGCCGCGTAGAACGGCGCCCGCAAGGGCTCGCCGCCGATCTCACGCCCCAGCGGATCCACCCCGCGCGCGATGCCCGCGTTGTACGCGTCCACCGTCGCCGTCAACGCCTGCGCCGGTACGTCCACGAGCGTCGCCAGCTCCGCCACGGTCGCCGCCGTGTGCACGCCGTCGACGGCGGTCACGTCTCGCATGGCGCCGGTGTCGCCGTACGCGCGCTGGATGCGGTCGTCCCACACCGCGATGCCGAGGCCACCGAAGCGCTCGAACATGACGCCTGCCCACTCCGAGTAGCCCTGGTCCTCGCGCACGACGCGGTGACCGGTGCGGTCGACGATGACGGCGCCCGCGGTCACGATCCCCGGGTTCAGCCGGGCGGCGTGGTGGCGCGGATCGGTGGCGCACGCGATGGCGTAGCCCTGACCCAGGTAGCCGCCCATGTCCACGAGGTCGGCACTCACCTCAGCGGCCCAGCGGACGGCGTCGCCGCGATGCCCTCGACCCCCGAGGTACCTGGCCGAGGCCACGGTCGGGAGGTAGCGCTCCATGGTCGCGCGGTCCGCGGCGAACCCGCCGCAGGCGAGCACGGTCGCCGAGGCGCGCATCTCCAGCCCGCCGTCCACCGCGCCGGTCCGGATGCCGGCCACCCTGCCGCCCTCGTACACGAGGTCGGCCACCGCCGTGTGGTCGACGATCCGCACGCCCGGCCTGCCGACCGTGTGCGTGCGCAGGGCACCGATCAGCGGGGCACCCGAGCGCTCCCTGGTCGCGTGGAGCCGGATGCGGCCGTGACCGACCCGCCTGGCTTCGGTCGCCAGCTCGAGCGGGACGCCCACCTCGTCGAGCAGCCAGTCGACCGCGTGCGGGGACTCGGCACACAGACGGCGGACGAGCCGCTCGTCGGTGCCGTGGCTCTTGGCGAGGATGTCGTCCGCCATGGCGTCGGGATCGTCGTCGACACCGGCCTGCCGCTGCAGGCGGGTACCCGCGGCGATCACGCTCCCGCTGCCGAGCTCGGCGTTGGTGGGAGTGGTGACGTCGCGTTCGTAGACGAGGATCTTCGCCGCCGGTGCCGCCGCGGCGAGGGTCGCCGCCGTGGCGAGGCCGAAGGCGCCGGCACCCACCACGACCACGTCAGCGGTCATGCGTGACCCGACGCGCGCCATTCCCCGGCGAACGTCTGCGCGGCCGCGATCAGCTCCGCAGGCGGGCGGGCGTGGAAGAGGCCGCGGCGCGACGGCCCGAGGCCGCTGGACCTGCGCAGGTCGACGCGCGCCTCGCAGAGCTTGACACCCGCGGCGAGCGAGTCGACGACGGGCACGTCGTCGACGGACGACACGCCATTGCGCGCCAGGAGGATGTTGAGCGGGCCCTCCCCCGGCACGACGACCTCGGCACCCGCCTCGATCGCGCGGCGCGCCGCCGCGGTGAACGCGTCGACGACCGGTCCCGCGTCGCGGTACCCGTCGAGGATGCCGCCGAACGGCAGGTCGATCGAGACGATCGGTCCGAGCAGCCCGCCGAGCCCGTACGTCTCGGCGTTCCTGCGCAGCTGCGGCCGCAGGTCGTCGATGAAGTTCACGATGCCGACGCGGCTGCCGAGCGTCGCGCCGACCAGCAGCGACGCCTGCCCGTACGCGATGACCGGGATGTCGACGAGAGTGCGGATCTCCTCGAAGCCGACGTCGGGGATGGTCGCGATGAAGAACGCGTCGTAGCCCTGCTCCTCCGCCGTCACGGCCGCCCGGACGAACTGCTCGCGCAGCAGGTGCTGCAGGTGGAGGTACCTGATGTGGGTGCCCGGGTAGTCCGTCGGGTACGTGCCCGGCGCCATGCCGTGCAGGTCGACGGTCGTGCCGGGCCTGGCGACCTTCGCGAAGTGGTCGCCGAGCGCGTCGCGGTAGCCGCCGACGTCGTCGAGCACCGTGAAGCTCTGGTGCCAGATCCGAACGCCTTCGGCGTCCGTGGTCACTGCGCTGCGCCCTTCGCCGCGTCGACGCCCGCGATCCTGCCGAAGACCGCGCCCTTCAGCACCGACGTCGAACCCGCGTACCTGGTGAAGTACGACCCGACGATCTCCCCCGCGGCGTACAGGCCGCGGAGCACGGCGCCGTCGTGGGTCAGCACCCGCGCGCTCGGGTCGATCTTGAGTCCGCCGAACGTGAAGACGTTCGCCGCGATGATCGGGTACGCCCGGTACGGCGGCGCATCGATCGGACGTGCCCAGTTGGACTTCTGCGGATGCAGTCCCACAGTCGCCACACCGTCGGTGCGCAGCGGGTCGAACTCACCGTCGCGACAGGCCGCGTTGTACGCCGCCACCGTCGACTCCAACGACCCGGCGGGGACGTCGAGCGCGGTGGCGAGGTCGGCGAGGGTGTCCGCCACGATGGCCGGCCGGTCGGTGCGCACGGCGCGCTGCCAGGTCGGCACGTCCTCGATCCTCTCGTCGAGGACCAGGTAGCCGATGCCCTGCGGCTGCGCGTTGATGACCCGCGTGATGGCCTCGTACGTCGCGTCGACGGGACCGGGAGCCTCGTCGACGAACCGCTCGCCGTCCCTGTTGACGAGGATGCCGTACGGGAACGCGAAGATCGCGGGCTCGGGCGCCGCCGACCGCGGGTCCATCGGCTCGGCGTGGAACAGGTTGAAGTTGCCGGACGGTGCGGCGCCGGCCCGTAGCGCCATCGCGATGCCCTCGCCCTTGTTGTAGTAACCGCCACGGGCGATCGGGCGACAGACGAGCGAGCCGGGACCGAGGTAACGCGCCTGCATCTCCGCGTTGCCCTCGAAGCCACCGCACGCGAGCACGACGCGTCCGCGGAACTCGACCGGCCGGTCACCCTCGCGGACGGCCTTGACACCGACCACCGTGCCGTCGGCGTCGCGGAGCAGGTCCCTGCCCGCGGTCAGGTAGTGGAAGTCGACGCCGTGCTCGCGGGCCGCCTTGCCCAGCGTCTCGACGAGCGCGAGGCCGCCGCCGACCGGCGCCAGCCGCGTCGTCGAGGTGGTGATGAACCCCGTGGTGATCGGCCCGAACGCGACACCGTGGCCGCGCATCCAGGCCAGGGTGGGGCCTGCCGACGCGGCGAACACCCCGACGACCTCGGGGTCGAGGATGTGCATCGCGCGCAGGTTGGCCGGCCACGACGAGCGGTCGCGGACGAGCTCGCCGGTCAGGCCGGGATCGGGGTATCCCATGAAGTCGCCGAGCAGCGCGTCCTCGAAGTCGTCGGAGACGTCGTCCTCCGACTTCATCCGCAGGTACGCCTCGGTGTACCTGGTGTTGCCGCCGCTCTCCGCCTCCGTGGCGCGTTCGAGGACGGCAACGCGCGCCCCCTCCTCGCGCGCGGCCAGCGCCGCCGACAGTCCTGCGACGCCGGAACCGACGACCACCACGTCGTACTCTTCGCTCATGATTCGCCTCCGGTCTCAGGCTCGCGGGTTGAACGGGTCCTTGACGCCCTGACCGACGTCGATCCAGACGCTCTTCTCCTCGGTGTACTCGTCCAGCGCGTCAGGCCCGTTCTCCCGGCCGATCCCGCTCTGGTCGAAGCCGCCGAACGGCGTGAGGTACGACGTCTTGCGGTAGTTGTTGACCCACACGGTGCCGGCTCGCAGGGCCGACGCCATCCGGTGCGCCCGCGGCAGGTTGAGGGTCCAGACCCCTGCGGCCAGGCCGAACTCGGTGTCGTTCGCGATCGCGAGCGCCTCGTCCTCGCTCTCGAACCGCAGGACGCTGGCGACCGGCCCGAAGACCTCCTCGCGAGCGATGCGCATGTCGTTGGTGACGTCGGCGAACACGGTCGGCTCGACGAACAGTCCCTGGTCGAGTCCCGGCCCGGTCGCGCGCCGGCCGCCCGCGACGAGGCGCGCGCCCTCGCCGCGCGCGATGTCGAAGTAGCGCAGCACCTTGTCGAACTGGGCGGGCGACGCGATCGTGCCCATCTCGGTGTCGTCGGAACGGGGGTCGCCGAGGCGTATCGCCTTCGCCCGCTCGCCCAGCTTCTCGACGACCTCGTCGTAGATGGATGCCTCCACGAGGATGCGCGAGCCGGCCATGCACGACTGCCCGCTCGCACCGAAGATGCCGGCGACCAGGCCGTTCATGGCGATGTCGAGGTCCGCGTCGGCGAACACGATGTTGGGCGACTTGCCACCGAGCTCCAGCGACGTCCTGGTCAGCGTCGCGCCGGCCGACCGCGCGATCGCACGGCCTGTCGCCGTCGATCCGGTGACCGCGATCTTGTCGACGCCCGGGTGCTCGGAGAGCGCGCGGCCCGCGGGGTCGGCGAGCCCGGTCACCACGTTGAACACCCCTGGCGGCAGGCCCGCCTCGACGGCGAGCTCCGCGAGTCGCAACGTCGAGACGGGGGTGATCTCGGACGGCTTCGCGACGACGGTGTTGCCGGCGGCGAGCGCGGGACCGAGCTTCCACGCCAGCAGCAGGATCGGGGAGTTCCACGGCGTGACCGCCGCGACGACACCGAGCGGTTCGCGGACGGTGTAGTTCATCATCCCCGGCAGGTGCACGGGGTTGGTGCGGCCGCCGTGGGTCTGGGCCAGTCCCGCGTAGTAGTGGAAGTGGTCGGGGAGCAACCGCATCTGGCCGACCATCTCGCGCGCCAGCTTGCCGTTCTCCCGCACCTGGATCTCGGCGAGCTCCTCGGCATGGTCGGCGAGCAGGTCACCGAACCTGCGCAGGACGCGCGCGCGTTCAGGAGCGATGGTCTCCGACCACGGACCGGACGTGAACGCCTTGCGCGCCGACGCGACGGCGGCGTCGACGTCAGCCGCGCTCGCGTCCGGCACCTGGGCCCACGTCTGGCAGGTGTACGGGTCCTCGACGTCGACGAAGGAGCCCGACGAGGGCTCCACCCAGGCGTTGTCGACGAAGAGCCCGTAGCGCTTCACGTCCCGTGCATCATTCGGCATGCTCGACCGTTCTCCTACCGTTGTCTCAGTCCAGCGCGTGCAGCGCCGACTCCTCGCTCGCGGCGATGTGCCGGCGCATGGCGGCCTTGGCCTCCTCGACGTCGCCCGCGCGCAGCGCGTCGAGGATCTCCTCGTGCTCGCGCACCGACTGCTCCGTGCGGACCGCGGTGGTCGCGACGCTGAGGTACCTGTACCTGTCCATGCGCGCCCTGATCATGTCCATCAGCTGCGCGTTGACCGGGTTGGCCGCGATGTCGGCGAGGATCGCGTGGAACTCGCCGCCGCCGTCGGCGACGGTCTTGCCGCCGGTGCGGTCGCGTGCCTCGCGCATGTGCGCGAGTGCCCCCTCGAGACGGTCGACGCCGTCCGGCGTCAAGCGCGTGATCGCCTCCTCGACGGTGAGCTGCTCCAGCGCGCCGCGCACGGCGTAGTGGGCACGCGCGTCCTCGACCGTCGCCGGCCGGACGAACATGCGCCCGTTCCCTGCCCGCTCGATCAGACCCTCCGACTGCAGCCGCTGCACCGCCTCGCGGACGACGGGGCGGCTGACCCCGAGGTCCGCGGCGATCTTCTCCTCGGTGATCGGCGCTCCCGGCGCGATCCTGGTGCGCACGATGGCGTCGCGGAGCGTTCCGTACGCGAGGTCGCGCAGCGATCGGCGTTCCCCTTGCAGGGACAGGCCCGCCGACGGGTTCCCCTCGAAAGTCACGGGTCACACCATATTGACGTTTTGACGAACTGTCTACAAAACTACAGCCCATGACCGAGAGTCCCAGCGCGCGGTTCGCCCGCCTCGTCGCCCGCGACGAGCTGCTCGTCCTGCCCGGCGTGTACGACGGCATCTCCGCTCGCGTCGCCGAGGAGGCGGGCTTCGAGTCCGTCTACGTCAGCGGGGGCGCGATCGCCCGCAGCTGCGGGCTGCCCGACCTCGGCCTGCTGTCCATGACCGAGGTGCGCGACCGGATCGCCCAGATCTGCGACGCGGTCGAGGTGCCGGTCGTCGTCGACATCGACACCGGCTACGGCAACGCGCTCAACGTCCACCGCACGGTCCGCGAGTTCACCCGACTCGGCGCCGCCGCGTACCAGCTCGAGGACCAGGTCACGCCCAAGAAGTGCGGCCACTACGCCGGAAAGGCCGTGATCACGGCCGAGGAGATGGTGGGGAAGATCGCCGCGACCATCGAGTCCCGCGGTCCGGACGGTCCGCTCGTCATCGCACGCACCGACGCTGTGGCGGCCGAGGGGCTCGACGCCGCCGTCGACCGCGCGTTGCGGTACGCCGAGGCGGGCGCGGAGATCCTCTTCGTCGAGGCGCCGACCGACCGCGCACAGATCGAGACCGTCGCCGAACGGCTCGCGGGACACACCCTGCTGATCAACATGTTCGAGGGCGGCAGGACGCCGACCGTGTCCACCGACGACCTCGCGGCCATGGGCTACCGCATCGTCATCGTGCCCTCGGACCTGCAGCGCGCGTCGATCCACGCCATGCGCCGCGCCGCGGCCGAGCTGCGGCAGCACGGTTCGACGAGCGCGATCTCCGATCAGCTGACCACCTTCGACGACCGGGACGCCCTGGTGAACAAGGCCGTCTGGGACGAGCGCGAGCAGCGCTTCGCCGCAACCCAGGAGTGACGCCCGTCCGCCGTCCCGACGGGGCGGTGCGGCGGACACGACGGAAGGACGATGTCGTGAGCAGCTCAACGCTGAGCGAGCCTGACCACACGCCGGCCGAACGACGCAGCGCGTTCCTCGGCGCGACGGTCGGGTGGATCTTCGACTACTACGAGGTCTTCCTGATGTCGCTGCTCGTCATCCCGATCGCCAAGGAGTTCGGGCTGAACACGGGGCAGGTCTCGATGATCTTCGCCGTGCAGCTGCTGTTCCTCGGCATCGGCGGCGTCGGCTTCGGCATGCTCGCGGACCGGTTCGGGCGCAAGCGCATCCTCTTCTGGACGATCGTGCTGTTCGGCGTCGCCACGTTCGCCCGCGCGTTCGCGCCGAACTTCCCCATGCTCCTGGTGCTCACCGCGATCGCGGGCCTCGGCATCGGCGGCGAGTACGGCGTCGGCCAGACGCTGGTGGCAGAGGTCATGCCGGCACGCCGGCGCGGCTGGTACAGCGGCCTGCTGTACGGCGGCATCTACCTCGGCATCATGCTCGGCGCGGTCGTCGGCGGGTACGTCGCGCCCGAGGTCGGTTGGCGCGTGACGTTCGCCATCTCCGGGTTCCCCGTGCTCTTCGCCGTCTTCGTCCGGCTCAAGTCACCGGAGTCGAAGGCGTGGCAGCGTGCGCGCGAGGATGGCAAGCGGGCCGCGCGCACCACCAGGCCGGTACGCACCATCGTCAGCCGCCGATTCCTCCCCCGCTTCCTGCTCTGCCTGTTCGCGGCGATCCTGCAGTTCTTCGCGTACTACGGCATCGCGACCTTCCTTCCCACCTACCTGGTCGACCAGGGCTTCAGCATGTCCAAGGCGTCGTGGTGGCTGTTCTTCACCGGGATCGCCGGGCTCGTCGGCTGCGTGTGGGGCGCGTACAGCAACGACAGGTTCGGTCGCCGCGCGACGCTGTCGATGCTCGCGGCCACTGCCGGCCTCGCGGGCGTCGTGCTCGTGCTCGGCTGGAACCAGATGCTCGACAACGGGCTGATCCTGATCCCGTTCTTCTTCTTCTTCGTCGGGTCCAACGGCGCCGTCGCGTTCGGCGTGCTGTTCAGCGAGATGTTCCCCGCGGAGATCCGCACCACCGCGGTCTCCTCGGCACTGCAGATCGCGCGCGGCCTCTCCCTCTTCCCGCCGCTGATCGCCGGCTTCCTGCTCCCCAGGTTCGGCTACGAGCCGGTCGTGCTCCTCAGCACGGCGGAGTTCCTGCTGCTCGCCATCGTCGCCTGGGCATTCCGCAGGCACTACGAGACCGACCTCGTACCCACCGACGCGGCGCGTCACGTCCCGACCGATTGGCGATGAGCGACATGGCTCTGCTCAACCAGACCGACCGGACCACCAAGCCGCAGCTCAACGCGTGGCTCAGCGCGTTCGTCGGGTGGGTCTTCGACTACTACGAGATCTTCCTCGTCACGTTCCTCGCGGTGCAGATCAGCCAGGAGTTCGACCTCCACCCCGGCCAGACCGCGTACTTCTTCTCGCTGCAGCTCGCCGCGCTCGCGATCGGCGGCGTGCTCTTCGGCTTCCTCGCCGATCGTTTCGGCCGGCAACGCATCCTGATGTGGACGATCGTCATCTACTCGGTCTTCACGCTCGCGCGGGCGTTCGCACCCAACTACGAGGTGCTGCTGGTGCTGACCGTGTTCGCCGGGATCGGTCTCGGCGGCGAGTTCGGCGTCGGCCAGACGCTCGTCTCCGAGGTCATGCCGGCGAGGCGGCGCGGCTGGTGGAGCAGCATGCTCTACAGCGGCACGTACGTCGGCAAGACGTTCGCCGTGATCGTCGGCGGGGTGGTGCTCGGTGCCATCGGCTGGCGCTGGGTGTTCGTGGTCTCGAGCGTGCCGATCGTCGTGGCACTGATCGTCAGGTTCGCCGCCCCCGAGTCCGACGTGTGGCAGCGCAGGCGGGAACGCGCGCCGACCGACTGGAGCATCCTGCGCCGCAAGGCCTTCCTGGTGCCGTTCGCGCTCTGCGTCTTCGCCGGCGTCTTCCAGTTCTTCGCCTTCTACGGGGTCACCTCGTTCCTGCCGACGTACCTCATCGAGAACCAGGGGTTCAGCTTCGGCAAGACCGCGTGGTGGATCTTCCTGAGCACGGTCGCGGGCTTCCTCGGCTGCGTCATGGGCGCCTACACCACGGACCGCTGGGGACGCCGGATCACGCTCACCTACCTCGCCGGCACGGCGGCGGTCGGCGGTCTCGTCCTCGCGTACACCTGGGAGTCGCTGCTCGGCAGCCTCTGGATCCTCGTGCCGTTCTTCTTCCACTACCTCGGCACCGCGGCGGTCTCGGTCTTCGGCGCGCTGTTCAGCGAGCAGTTCCCGACCGAGGTCAGGTCGACCGGCGTGTCCGCGTCGCTGCAGGTCGCGCGCGGCCTCTCCTTCTTCCCACCGCTGCTGACGGCCGCCATCTATCCCGTGTACGGATACCAGGTCATCGTCTACGTCGGCGCCGCGCTGTTCGCCGCGCTCGCGGTGATCGCGTGGCTGTTCAAGGACAGCAGGGGCAAGAACGTCGACCAGGTCGACGCGGCGACCTCGGCCGACGCGTCCGCGGCCGTCCCGAACGTCGCCGAGGAGCCGACCCAGTGAGCGCAGGAGCCGAGAAGCGAGCCGCAGGTAGGGGTCGCGACGCCTGTCGGACCGGGCCGGGCGTCGTCGCGGCACCTGCCGTAGGCGGGCGCGTGAGGCAATGATCGACGACCCGCCCGTCCGGATCTGGCTGCAGAGTGTCACCGACCTCGACCGGTTGCCCGGGTACGCGCGCCAGCTCGACCAGCACGCGGCCAGGTGCGTGCGTCCCGGCACCACCGTCGACGTCCACGGGGTCGCGCCGGGCACCTACCCGCCTGGCGTGCCGCCGATCGACGTGCTTCGCTTCCCCGCGGTCGAGTACCTGCTCGGCGTGCAGCTGCTCGAGAACGCCCGCCGCGCCGAGCGCGACGGCTACGACGCGTTCGCGGTCTGCTGCTTCTTCGACCCGATCGTCGACGAGCTGCGCAGCGCGGTCGACATCCCCGTCGTCAGCCTCTGCGAGAGCGCGCTGCTGATGAGCGCCGCCGCCGGCAGGCGCTTCGGGCTGCTGGGAATCGCGGCGGCGAACCGTGAGCGGCTGACCGAGCTCGCCGAGAGGTACGGCTACGGCCGTCGCGTCGCGGCGATCGTCGAGATCGACCCGCCGCTCTCCGAGGACGACATCGACCGCGCCTACGACGACCCGACCGCGCTGCTCCCCCGGCTGGAGCGGGCGGCGCGACGCTGCGACGACGCCGAGGCCGACCTGCTCGTCCCCGCGGAGGGCGTGCTCAACAGCATGCTCACCCGCGGCGGCGTACGCGAGCTCGCCGGACTGCCGGTGGTCGACGCACTCGCCGCGCTGCTCACCCATGCGGAGGCGCTCGTGTGGCTGTCCCGACGATCGGGACTCGCCGTCAGCCACCGCCACGGTCTCGCGCGGGCGCCGGACGACGTCACCGCAGCCGCCGCGGCGAAGGCACGCGAGGCCCTGACCGGAAGGAGCGACCATGGCTGAACCGCAGGAGCTCGCCACGGACGTCGTCGTGGTCGGCGGCGGGCTGGCGGGTGTGTGCGCGGCGACCGAGGCAGCCGACCACGGCGCGGACGTCGTGCTCCTCGAGCGGCAGCCCGCACTCGGCGGCAGCACCGTCCTCAGCGGTGGCTTCGTCGCCCTCGCCGACACCCCGATGCAGCGACGGCGCGGCATCACCGACTCCGCCGACCTGCTGTACGACGACCTGCGCACGGTCGGCGAGGAGCGCAACGACGAACGTCTCGTCCGCCGCTACGCCGACTCCCAGGCACTGCTGTACGACTGGCTCACCAGCCGCGGCGTGACGTTCGACGCGGTCGAGCTGAGCGCCGGCCAGTCGGTCGCGCGCAGCCATCACACCGACACCCCCACCCTGATCCGCACGCTCACCGAGCGCGCCGTCGCCGCGGGCGTCACCGTCACGACGGACGCACCGGTGCTGCGCCTGCTCCGCGCCGAGGCGAACGGCCGGGTCGAGGGCGTCCTGGCGTCGATCGACGGCACGGAGACCCGGGTCATGGCACGCCGTGGCGTCGTGCTGGCCGCCGGCGGCTTCTGCCACGGCGACGAGATGCTCGAGACCTTCGCTCCCCGCCAGGCGCGGGCACTGCGCATCGGCGGCGCGGGCAACACCGGCACCGGGCTGCGGATGGCGTGGGCGCTCGGCGCCGACATGCGCGACATGGGCTACGTCAAGGGCACGTTCGGCACGCATCCGAGCGCGGCGTCCGACAAGCACGAGATCCTGCTCGCGTTCTACCTCGGCGCCGTCATCGTCAACAGGGAGGGTCGGAGGTTCGTCGACGAGTCGCTGTCGTACAAGACCCTCGGCGACGCGTGCCTCGACCAGACCGACGCCCTGTGCTACCAAGTGTTCGACCAGACGGTGATGGACGCGTCGTCGCCCGGCGTGCCGCTCTTCGACCTCGAGGCACTGCTGGGCCGGGGTCTCGTCGTCACCGCCGACACCTGGGCCGACCTCGGCGCCGCGATCGACGTCGACGGCGCGACGCTGGGCGAGTCCGTCGAGCGCTACAACCGCGCCGTCGCGGCCGGCGTCGACACCGAGTTCGGGCGCGACGGGCTCTGCCACCACGCCGGCGAGCTGGTGCCGCTCACCAGGCCGCCGTTCTACGCGTTCCCGTCGACCACCGCGATGCTCGCGACGTACTGCGGCCTGCGCATCACCCCCGACACCGAGGTGCTCGACGTGTTCGGCGAACCGATCGAGGGCCTGTACGCCGCCGGTGAGATCACCGGCGGACTCCACGGCACCGCGTACATGACGGGCTCGTCGCTGGGCAAGTCCGCGGTGTTCGGCCGCATCGCGGGTACGCGCGCGGCGGGGGCGAAAGCATGAGCGCAGCGCAGGAGCTCGACGAGCGCGCCGGGGGGAGGGGCCGCGTCGCCCACCGCACCACCCTGCTGGTTGGCGCGGCACCTGCCGGAGACGCGGGAGGAGGCGGGCGCGTATGACCGGCCCGACGGCGCTGCTCGCCGCGCACGCACGCGACATGCGCGACGCGGAGCTCGCGCCCGGCGTCCGCGAGAAGGCCGTCCTCTGCCTGCTCGACGCGCTGGCGCTCGGACTGTCCGCCGGGGACGACGAGACGGTCGGGGCCGCTGCGTCGGTGCTCTCGACGACCGCCGGCGGCGAGGGCCCGCTCGTGTGGCCCACCGGACGTCGCGCCACCGTCGGAGACGCCGCGCTGCTCAACGGGATCTCGGCGCACGCACACTTCCACGACGATACGGACATGGACGCCTGGGCGCATCCGGGTTCGCTGATCGTCCCCGCCGTCGTCGCGGTCGCGGAGGACCGCCGCACGTCGGTCGACGCGCTGGTGCGCGGAGTCGCCGCCGGCTACTCGGCGCTCAACTGGCTCGGCGCGCACGGAGCAGTCGGCCGTGCGCTCGTCGAGCGGGGCTTCCGCGCGAGCCCGACCCTCGGCTCGATCGGTGCCGCGGTGGGAGCCGCGACCGTGCTCGGGCTCGACGACACCGAGGCGGGCAACGCCATCGGGCTCGCGACGGACGTCACGGGCGGGCTGCTCGAACCGGTGCGGTCGGGCGCGCAGGACTGGCGATGGCAGAACGGGATCGCCGCCTGGCGCGGCACGATGGCGGCGCTGCTGGCCGAGGCGGGTGTACGCGGGCCGGCCGAGCCGCTCGCCGGACCGCAGGGTTTCCTCACCGCGTTCTGCGCGATCGACGTCCCGCCGTCGTGGACGGAGCCGCCCCGCGCGGAGGCGATCCACGAGGTCTGGTTCAAGCGCTACCCGGTCCTCGGCGACAACATGGCCCCCGCGATCGCCGCCGCCGACCTGCACGCCGGCGTCGGTGATCCCGCCGAGATCACGCGCATCGACGTGCACATCAACGCGCACTTCGCCGCGTACCCGGGCACGTCGTACCGCGGCCCGTTCGACACGATCGAGCAGGCGATGGCGAGCACCGCGTTCGCGGTCGCGACACTGCTCGCGTACGCGAGCGCGGACTTGAGCAGGTGGACGTGGCTGTCGGCGAACCCGGGGAACGCGACCCCGCCGCCGAGGTCGACGCGTTCGGTGTCCCTACCGGCGAGCTCCCGGCACTCCGCCGCGGTGCCGGCCGCCACGATGACGCCGTGGGCGACGGCGAGCGCCTCGACGGTGTCGCCCTCACGACGCATCGTGTGGAACGTGCCGTTCTCGAAGATCACGTCGGCGGGTCCTGCCATCGGGGCCTCCTTCGTCGTCGCAGCACCAGCACGGTCAGCCCAGGTGGACGCGGTCCTTCACCGAGTCGCGGCGGAAGACCACCTCGCCCCCGGACACGGTCAGGTCGATCGGCAGCTCACCGAACTTCTCCGGCGCGACGGAGAACGGGTCGTCGCCGAGCACCGCGACGTCCGCGACCTTGCCGGCCTCGAGGGTGCCCTCGGTCCGCTCGCGGAACCCGGTGTACGCGGCGTTGACGGTCTGCGCGCGCAACGCCTCGGCGAGGGTGAGCGACTCCCCCGGCGTGATGACCGCACCGCTGAGCGTCTGGTGCGCCACCGCCGTGCCGAGGTCGCGGAGCGGGTCGACGGAGTAGTAGCCGGGCGAGTCCGAGCCGAACGTCAGCGGGAAGCCGGCGTCCCACAGGCTGCGGAAGCCGAAGCCCTGCTCGGTCACCCGGCGCTGGATCATCTCCACGATGGGGTCACCCATGTAGAAGAGGGAACGGCGGGTTCGGGATCGGCAGCAGGTTGATCCGGCGGGCGCGCTCGACGCGTTCGGGCGTCATCATCCAGTTGCCCATGTGCTCGACGCGGTGGCGGTGGTCGAGGCGCGGGTACGCCGCCTGCGCCTTCTCGTACGACTGCAGGATCATGTCGAGGGCGACGTCGCCGATGGCGTGCGTGCAGATGCGCATCCCGGCCCGGTGGTAGCGCTCGACGGTCTCGTCCAGCTCGTCCTGCTTGATCCGGACGAGTCCCGGGTGCTCGTGCCCCTCGTCGTTGTCGAGCGGTTCGCTGAAGGCGGCGTTCTTGCCGGTGAAGCCGCCGTCGATGCTCATCTTGATGCCACCGATCTGGAGCCACTCACCACCGAACCCGTGGATGAGTCCCAGATCCTCGAGGCTCCACTTGGTGAAGTTCGACTCGATCACCCTGATGACCAGGTGCACGCGGACGCGGAGGCAGCCGTCGCGTGCGAGCAGCTGGTACGCGAGGATCTCGTTCCGGTCGGTGACGATGTCGTGGATCGTCGTGACTCCGCGGCGGCTGCACTTGTCCAGCTCGATCGCGATGCGTTCGGCCAGCTCCTCGGGACCGATCGGCGTGCCGCGCGGCTTGATGAGGAACTGTGCGCGCTCGCGGAACACCCCGGTCGGGTTCCCCTCCGCGTCCTTGACGACCGTGCCGCCCTGCGGGCTCGGGGTGTCCCTGTCGATGCCCTGCTCGCTCATCGCCCTGGTGTTCGCGACGAGCAGGTGTGCGCCGAAGTAGATGTAGGCCGGATGGTCGGGTGCGGCCCGGTCGAGCTCCGCGCACGTCGGCAGGCGTCCGTCGCGCAGCCGGAAGTCCTGCAGCGGGCTGCCCCTGCCGATCACCCAGCTGCCCGGCGCCACATTGCTCGCCTGCTCCCTCAGCCGGTCGAGCAGGTGCTCCACCGTCCTGATGCTGGGATCGTAGAAGTCGCGGCACTCGACCGAGTCGGCGCTGCGGGCGGCGTCGCTCGCGAGGTGGACGTGGCAGTCCGCGAGACCCGGCATCGCGTAGCGCCCCCCGAGCTCCACGACCTCGGTGGTCCCACCGACCAGTCGTTCGATCTCCTGGTCGGAGCCCACCGCGATGATGCGACCGTTCTGCACGGCCAATGCCTGGGCCTCACCCGGGTGACCGCCCATGGTCAGCAGTCGGCCGTTCAGGAGGACGAGGTCGGCTGCGCGTGGGTCGCTCATGCCCATGATGACGGGATCCTTCCCGCAGGAGGCACCGGCATCGGGGAGGAGACTGCCGGTGACGTGCTCGCCTCAACGTAGGTGTGTGGCGAGCGGCGTCACAATGAACACAGTGTCGGGTACCCGGGCCCGTACCCGACACCGTGTCGGGCCCGGTGACCGTCAGGCCAGGAAGCGGGCGAACTCGTCGAGCTTCGGCAGCACCTCGTCACGTCCGGCCGCGGGCAGCCGGAAGGTACACCGGGTGACGCCGGCGGTGGCGTACGCCTCGATGACGGCCGGGTCGGGGACGGAGTTGAACATCGAGACGGGGATGTCGGGACGTCCCGCCTCGGCGGCTCGGCCGCGGAGCTCGGCCGTGCGCTTGCCGAACGCCTCGACCTTGTCGGCGGTCACGTTCTGCGCGAGCCACTCGTCGCCGAAGTCGAGCACCCGGTCGATGACCGTGGGTCCCATGCCGCCGACGAGGATCGGCGGGTACGGCTCCTGCCGCGGCTTGGGCCACGACCAGATCGGGTCGAAGTCGACGTACGTGCCGTGGTACTCGGCCTCGTCGGTCGTCCAGATCCGCCGCATCGCGTGGACCCGTTCGGAGAGCAGCGCCATCCGGGTACGTGGATCGGTGCCGTGGTTGGCCATCTCCTCGCGGTTCCACCCGGCACCCACCCCGAACAGCAACCGGCCGCCGGACAGCACGTCGAGGCTCGCGACCTCCTTGGCCGTGACGATCGGGTCGCGCTCGATCACCAGGCACACTCCCGTCGCGACCAGCAGCCGCTCGGTCGCCGCGGCGGCCGCCGTCAACGCGACGAAGGGGTCGTACGTGTGGACGTACATCCGCGGCAGCTCCCCGCCACTGGGGTACGGCGACAGCCGACTGGTCGGGATGTGCGTGTGCTCGGGGAAGAACAGCGACTCGAACCCACGCTGCTCGGCCTCGCGCGCCAGCGACGCCGGGTCGATCGCGTAGTGGGTCGGGAACATGCTGACACCGAACTTCATCGGCCTCGCCCTCTCCTCGGCGTCACTTCATCCAGCGAACATGACTTCACCCTGTCCGTGCACGAGGTGAAGTCCCCGCTGATCACGTTAACCACTGGAGGACCCTGGCGGGCCATCCCCTACGGGTGAAAGGTGACCACCACCCCCCGCTGGGTCCCTAGTCGTGGCCGGTGCGCCGGCTTCCCATGGTGAGTACGTCCTTCCCATGGCGCATGGGCCATGGGAAGGAC
>WHST01000078.1 GCA_009379955.1 Streptosporangiales bacterium
GGCACTGGAGAAAGACGTCCGCGAATGGATCAAGATGTGGAACGAGGACCCGAAACCGTTCGTGTGGAAGAAGACCGCGGAGGAAATCCTCGACTCCCTCGCACGATATATCACACGAATTTCCGGCGGGCGACACTAGCGACACGCTAGCGATCCGCTATCGACCGCCGTTCTCCTGGGTCCTGACGAACATCGGACCGAGGGGGACGAGTGACGAAGATCGGCGTCAACCGTGAGGCGCTGCTCCAGCAGGGTGGCTCCTGCGCGCAGACCGGAGCGGACGTGGGGGCGGCCGCGCCGATCCTCGCGCGAGGGCAACTGCCCAACACGATGCTGGCGAGCCGCGCCTCGATCGCGACCAACCAGGACATCTGGGGCTCGACGTTCTCGAAGCTCGCCGAGACGCTGATCAGCGTCGGGAACAAGCTGCAGACCACCGCGAACACCGTGGGCAACACCGACGTCGACGCCGCCGCTCAGTACAAGCCGGTCGGCGTCGACCCGAAGGACAAGTACGACAGGTACAAGTGATGGCCGACTACATGCCGCTGTCGCGGCTGCTGAACCTCAACTTCGGTCTGCTCCTGGAGACCGGCTTCGACGAGGCCAAGGAGAAGGCCGCGGGGGGCCTCGACTCGATGGTCCCGATCCATAACGCCATCGCCGGCAAGCAGATCTGGGACGGTGTCGGTCAGCCCGAGGCGTCCATGGTCGTGCAGAACAACGCGCTCGCCGTGGACATCTGCCGCATCCAGATGGAGTCGGCCGCACGGGTCGTCGAGGGCCTGCACTACGCGCTGCTCAACTACGCCGCCAACCTGCGGCAGATCGTCGAGAAGCTCCGAGGCATGGACTGCAAGGTCCAGGAGGACGGCACGGTCATCCCGCCGGACACCACGTACGGCGACACCTTGGTGCGCGAAACCCAGGCGGTCCGCGGCACCCTCAAGCAGGCGACCCTCGCCGACCTCGACGCCATGGCGGCGCTGGAGACGATCGCCGGCAGCACGCCGGAGCTGAGCGACGTCGCCGACCCCGGGGTCGCCAAGTACAACCAGGACCTCCTCGACCAATCCCTCACCGACGCGGACGAGTTCCGCTCGTCCGCGGACATGTGGGCCACCTCCCAGTCGATCACCCTGGATCAGCTGGAGAACTACACCGTCGACCCGGCCGATGTCGAGGCGACGCTCGACACCGTGATCAAGGGGATCCGGGCCACCGGCCTGAACGATCACAGCCTGTTCGACTTCCTCCGTGGGCAATGGGCGGAAGGCCAGCTGGGTGTGATCGCCGAGGTCTTCGAGGCCATGGCGCCAAAGAGCACGCAAGCTGCGATTGGCAAGTTCCTGGGGGCGGTCGGCTGGCTGGAGTTCGCGGGCGATATCGCGATCACGGTGTTCGCGCCGGACCCGCAGACGTCGGCGAAGGTCACCGTGGACATGGGTCGCGGGCACGAGGCCCAGGTCCTGGACAACGACCTGCAGGTCATCGCCATGGACTACTACGCGGACCGTCCCGGCCTGCACGACGGGCGGGAGGGCTCGGGGTCGATCGCCGACCTCGCCCACTACCAGATCATGACGGGTGAGTCCGCCGGCGACGTCGACTGGGTCGAGATGGCCGAGAACCGCAGACACGAGTTGGAGAACTGGCTCGAGGCCCACGGCGACGACGGCGACTATCAGGACATCGAGCTGGCTCGACGGATGCACGAGGAGCTCGAGGAGGCACTCGCGCACGCACCGCAAGCCTGACCCGACGCCCGGAGTTGTCAGAACCTCAGCGGGCTATGACCTGCTGAGGTTCTGACACTTATGCGCTACGGGCGGCCGGCGCCGATCAGGCCGCTGCGGTAGATGCTGGAGATGCGGACCTGCGCGCCGGTGTGCGGCGCCTCGATCATCTGCCCGCCGCCGATGTAGATGCCGACGTGGTGGATGGTGTCGGGGTTGTTGGTGTTGTTCGCGAAGAACACCAGGTCGCCCTTGCGCAGGTTCGACAGCGACACCCGGTCGGTCTGGTAGTACTGCCCGACACTCCAGTGCGGCAGTCCGCGGCCGCCCTTCTGCCAGGCGCGCATCGTCAGGCCGGAGCAGTCGAAGGTGCTCGGGCCGTCGGCCGCCCACTCGTACCACTTGCCGAGCTGTGCGTGGGCGAACTTGACGGCCGCCTTGCCCCCGGTGCCGTAGTACGTGGGGTCGCCACCACCGCCTCCGCCACCGCCGCCGCGGGGCTTCTTGCCCTTCGGCCGGTCGTCGGCCTGTTGCTGGGCCGCACGCGCGCGAGCCTCCGCGGCCGCGCGCGCCGCGGCCGCACGGGCCTTGGCGATGCCCTTGCTGCGGTCCGCCGCGACGGAGTCGGCGTGCGCGTCCGCCGTCCGCGCGCTGCGCGCCAGCTTCGCCTCGAGCGCCGCGACCGTCGCGATCACCTGCTGCTGCGCGGCGACCTTGCTCTCCGCCCGCTGCTTCGCCGCCTTCACCCGTGCCGTCTCGGCCTGCTGCCGCGCGAGGGCCTTCGAGCTCTGCTTGCGGACGACGTTCTGCACGACCTTCGCCGCGCGGAACCTACCGAGGTCCCCGTTCTGCTGCTGGCTCAGCGCGTCGAGCGATCCCGCACCGTGCATCACGGCCTGCGGGTCGTCCGCGCCGAGCAACGCGACGTACTGGGCCACGCCGGCACCCTGGTACGCGTTGCTCGCGAGCCCCGCGACGCGCTTTCGCGCCGTCTCGACCTCGACGGCACTCTGGGCGGCGCGCTTCTTCGCGGTCGTGTACGCCGTCTTCGCCCGGCCGAGCTCGTACACCGCGCCGTTATAGGCCTCGACCGCCATTTCGGCCTGCGAGTCGAGCTGTGCGAGCCGGGACTGCGCGGCGGTGAGCTTCGTCTGCATCACGGCGGCGGCGCCCGCACGTTCGTCGGCGTCCTTGCGCGCCTTCGAGACCTCGCCCTTGCCCGGATACGTCGGTGACGCTTCGGCAGGCAGCGCAAGCGTTCCGGCCAGCACGACGGACAGGCCGACGGCTGCGGCCGCCCGGATCGACCGGACGACTCCGCGATCTCGTCCCCATACCCGTCGCACGCCTGCACCCTCGCCCTCACGTCTGGCTCTGCCTCGACCGAACGATGTGCGATGTCCCCCCACCGCGATTCGGAGATTAGCAACGTTCTGTCGCAATGGAAACACCAGTCACACAAACAACATGAATTACACTGGTGTTATCTAAGCCCTTCAGCACCACCGCCACCGGAATGACACCGGTGTTATTCGGGTAAATGACAACCGTGTGATTCAGCACCCGGATGCGCCGCCGACGAGCGGTCGGAAAGAATCGGCCGGTGCTGCTCACCCTCACCTCGACCGCGCCTCCGGCGACCGATCTCGGCTACGTGCTGCACAAGCACCCCGACCGGACGCAGACGGTGCAACTGGCGTCGGGGGCGGCGCACCTGTTCTACCCGGAGGCGCGCGACGACCGGTGCACCGCGGCGCTGCTGCTCGAGGTCGATCCGATCCGGCTCGTCCGCGGCCGCTCGAAGTCGATGCGGCCCGGCTTCAGTCTCGGGCAGTACGTCAACGACCGGCCGTACGCCGCGTCCTCGCTGCTCGCCGTCGCCATGGCAAGCATGTTCCGCACGGCGATGCGCGGACGCTGCGACGCGCGACCGGATCTCGCCGCCAACCCGCTGCCGCTGGAGCTGTCCGTTCCCGCCCTGCCGTGCCGCGGCGGCGTCGAGCTCGCCCACCGGCTCTTCGCGCCGCTCGGCTGGCAGGTCGACGCCGAGGCCGTGCCGCTGCCGGAGACCTCCGACGCCTCGCCGTACGTGCGACTCCGGCTCTCCGGTCACGCCCGGGTCGCCGACGCCCTCAACCACCTCTACGTCCTGCTGCCCACCCTCGACGACGCCAAGCACTACTGGGTCACCACCGAGGAGGTCGACAAGCTCGTCCGCGCCGGTACCGGCTGGCTCGCCACGCATCCGGAACGCGAGCTGATCGCGCGCCGCTACCTCGCGCACCAGCGCCACCTGGCGCACGACGCCGTCGCCCGGCTCGCCGAGGTCGACGACGCGGCCGACCCCGTCGCCCTCGAGACGGCGCCGGCCGTGACCGGCGATGCCGTCGGCGGATCGCTGGCGCAGCAGCGCGTCGACGCCGTGCTCGGCGTGCTGCGCGAGGTCGAGGCGTCCACCGTCGTCGACCTCGGCTGCGGCGAGGGCCGGCTGCTGTCCGCGCTCCTCGACGACACGAGGTTCACCGCGGTGGCCGGTGTCGACGTCTCCGCGCGCACGCTCGCCCGGGCGAGGAAGCGCCTCGGCGCCGACCGGATGGGCGACACGCAGCGCGAGCGGCTGCGGCTGCTGCGCACCGCACTCACGTACCGCGACACGCGGCTGCGCGGCTACGACGCCGCCGTGCTCATGGAGGTCGTCGAGCACGTCGACCCGATGCGCCTCCCCGCGCTGACCGACGCGGTCTTCGGCGACGCACGCCCGCGCGTGGTCGTCGTCACGACCCCGAACGTCGAGCACAACGTCCGCTTCCCCGCACTGCCACCCGGCCGGCTGCGGCATCCCGACCACCGCTTCGAGTGGACCCGCGCGCAGTTCGGCGACTGGGCCGACACGGTCGCGCGGGCGTACGGCTACACGCCCCGGGTGTCGCCGGTCGGTCCCGACGACCCGGAGGTCGGTCCGGCGACCCAGCTGGCCGTGTTCACGCGGACGCCGGACGAGAGGGGTGAGTCGCGATGACCGCCACGCCCGACGGTCCCGAGCTCGCGCTGCCCGATGTCTGCCTGATCGTGCTGATCGGCATCTCGGGCTCGGGCAAGTCGACGTTCGCGCACCGCAACTTCCTCCCCACGCAGGTGATCTCGAGCGACTTCTGTCGCGGCCTCGTCGCCGACGACGAGAACGACCAGTCGGCGAGCGCCGAGGCGTTCGAGCTGCTGCACTACATCGTCGGCAAGCGCCTGGCCGGGTTCCGCACGACCGTCGTCGACGCGACGAACGTGCAGCCGTTCGTCCGCGCGCAGCTCGTCAGGATCGCGCGCGAGCACGACGTCCTGCCCGTCGCCGTGGTCCTCGACCCACCGATCACGGTGTGCGAGGAACGCAACGCCGCGCGCGCCGACCGGACCTTCGGCTCCCGCGTGCTCCGCCGCCAGCGCTCCGACCTGCGCAGCGGCATGAAGAAGCTCGCCCGCGAGGGCTTCCGGCAGGTCCACGTCCTCTCGTCGGTCGACGAGATCGACAGCGCGCGGGTCACCTACACGCGCCTGCGCAGCGACCTGCGGCACGTCACCGGACCGTTCGACGTCGTCGGCGACGTGCACGGGTGCCGGAGCGAGCTGGAGACGCTGCTCGCAGAGCTCGGCTACGTCCTGCGCCGCGACGACACCGACCGCGTCGTCGGCGCGCGCCATCCCGACGGCCGCACCGCCGTGTTCGTCGGCGACCTCGTCGACCGCGGACCCGACACCCCCGGCGTGCTGCGACTGGTCATGGGCATGGTGACCGATGGCGACGCACTCTGCGTGCCCGGAAACCACGAGGACAAGCTCGTGCGCAAGCTGAAGGGCCGCAACGTCAAGGTGTCGCACGGCCTGGCCGAGACCCTCGCGCAGCTCGACGAGGAGCCGGAGGAGTTCCGCCGGCAGGTGCTGGAGTTCTGCGACGGCCTCGTCGCCCACATCGTCCTCGACGAGGGCCGTCTCGTCGTGGCGCACGCGGGACTGAAGGAGGCATACCACGGCCGCACGTCGGGACGTGTCAGGTCGTTCGCGCTGTACGGCGACACGACGGGCGAGACCGACGAGTACGGCCTGCCGGTGCGGCTGCCGTGGGCGAACGACTACCGCGGCAGGGCGATGGTGCTGTACGGCCACACGCCGATGCCCGAGGTGCAGTGGGTCAACAACACGATGTGCCTCGACACGGGGTGCGCGTTCGGCGGCACGCTGACCGCGTTGCGCTACCCCGAACGCGAGATCGTGGCGGTGCCCGCGGAGCAGGTCTGGTACGAGCCGGCGAAGCCGTTCCCGCCCAACACCACGCTCGCACCGGCGGGCGGCGGAGCCCGCGCGGAACCACGGCTCCTCGACATCGACGACGTCTCGCGCGGCGGCGTCGACACCGCGTACCAGGGGCGCATCGCCGTCCGCGAGCCCAACGCGGCTGCCGCGCTCGAGGTGATGAGCAGGTTCGCGATCGACCCGCGGCTCCTGCTCTACCTGCCGCCGACGATGTCGCCGTGCGCCACGTCTCGCGCCGAGGGCCTGCTCGAGCATCCCGACGAGGCGTACGCGGGATACCGGGCAGACGGCGTGGCCGCGGTCATGTGCGAGGAGAAGCACATGGGCTCGCGTGCCGTCGCGCTCGTGTGCCGCGACGAGAAGGGCGCGGCGCAGCGGTTCGGCGTCGACGGCGTCACCGGTGCGATGCACACACGCACCGGCCGGTCGTTCTTCTCCCCTGAGCTCACGGCCACGTTGCTCGACCGGCTTGCCGATGCCGTCACCGGAGCCGGCCTGTGGGACGAGCTCGCGGCCGACTGGCTGCTCCTCGACGCCGAGCTGCTGCCGTGGTCGGCGAAGGCGGGACGCCTCATCGACGAGCAGTACGCACCCGTCGGTGCGGCGTCGGCCGCCGCGCTCGGTGCCGCCGTCGAGTCCCTGCGCGCCGCGTCCGAACGCGGCATCGACGTCGGCGACCTGCTCGACCGTACGGGGGCGCGCGCTGTGAACGCCGCGGCGTTCACGACCGCGTACCGGCGCTACGTCTGGGACACCGACGGGCTCGACGGCGTGCGACTCGCGCCCTTCCACCTGCTCGCGAGCGGACAGGGCGAGGACGGCAGGACGTACCACGAGAGCGACCACCGCTGGCACCTGTCGATCGGCGCGCGCCTGGCCGAGGCGGCACCCGACCTCGTAACGCCGACACGGTCATTGCTCGTCGACACCGGCGACGACGAGTCGGTCGCCGCCGGCGTCGCCTGGTGGGAGGAGCTCACCGCCGCCGGCGGCGAGGGCATGGTCGTCAAGCCGGCGGGCGGCTCGCTGAGCCGGGCGACGACCGGGCGGCTCGTCCAACCGGGCGTCAAGTGCCGCGGACCCGAGTACCTCAGGCTCGTCTACGGCCCGGAGTACACCGACCCCGCGAACCTCGAACGCCTGCGCAACCGCGGCATCGGCGCCAAGGCCTCGCTCGCGCTGCGCGAGCACGCCCTGGGCCTCGAGGCTCTCGACCGGGTCGCACGCGGCGAACCGCTGTGGCGCGTCCACGAATGCGTCTTCGCGGTGCTGGCGCTGGAGTCCGAACCGGTGGATCCGCGCCTGTAGCCCGTTCAGGGAGAGTGGTGACCATGGGTCGTCCAGGGATCGCACCGGTGCGGTGGCGTCCGCCGGCTCCGACCGCCAGGGCCGGACAACGGACGGGCGCGCACCCGTGGCGGCCGACGCGGGTGGTCGACGTCGGCGCCCACAACACGGAGGACGTCGCGGTCGACCACGAGGGACGGCTCCTCACCGGGATCGCGGACGGCAGGGTGCTGCGCGTCGACCTCGACAGCGGCGACGTCGCCACGGTCGCCGACACCGGCGGGCGTCCGATGGGCATCGAGGTCCTCCCCGACGGTCGGCTGGTCGTCTGCGACGCGAACCGCGGCCTGCTCCGCGTCGACCCCGACGCCGGCTCGGTCGAGGTGCTCGTGGCCGAGGTCGACGGCCGGCCGCTGCGTTTCTGCAACAACGCCGCGGTGGCCGCCGACGGCACCGTCTACTTCAGTGACTCCTCGCGCCGGTTCGGCCTCGACCACAACCACGCGGACATCCTCGAGCACTCCTCGACCGGACGGCTGCTCCGCCGCACGCCGGACGGCGCCGTCGACGTCCTCGTCGACAGGCTGGCGTTCGCGAACGGTGTCGCGCTGCCGCCCGACGAGGCGTACGTCGCGGTCGCCGAGACCGGCGCCTACCGGGTCACCAGGCACTGGCTGACCGGCCCCGGCGCCGGGACGACCGACGTCCTGCTCGACAACCTGCCCGGGTTCCCCGACAACCTGTCGACGGGCACCGACGGCCTGCTGTGGCTCGCCCTCATCCTGCCGCGCAACCGGCTGCTCGACCTGCTGCTGCCCAGGCACCCGGTGCTGCGCCACGCCGTGTGGGCCGTGCCCGATCCGGTGCGGCGGCGACTGGAGGGCACCACCACCTGGGTCGTCGCCGTCGACCGGGACGGGAGTCTGGTGCACGACCTGCAGGCGGCGGGCGAGGCGTACCACACGGTCACCGGCGTGCGGGAGCGCGACGGCACGCTCTACCTCTCCAGCCTGGCCCAGCACGCCCTCGCCGTAGCCCCGGTACCCGTGCCGGCGCCGCCGACGTCCCTGGACGGCAACCCGTGAGGGGCACCCCCACCGCACCAGAGCACGGTGAGGGTGCCCCTCACGTGTTGACCCTGGCCGCCGGCTCCCCGGGTCAGGCGGTCAGGACCCGGGTGGGGGCGCCGTCGAGGTACGCGAGGACGTCCTCGACGGCGTCGCCGTAGAACACCCGGTAGCCCGTGTCGGTGACATAGCCGAGATGCGGCGACAGCACCGTGTGCGGTGCGGCCCGCAGCGGGTGGTCGGCCGGCGGCGGCTCGACCTCGTACACGTCGATCGCGGCGCCGCCGATGCGCTGGTCCTCCAGCGCGGCGACGAGTGCGCCGGTGTCGACGAGCGGTCCGCGCGAGGTGTTGACGAGGAACGCCCCCGGCTTCATCAGTGCGAGCTCGGCCGCGCCGACGAGGCCCTCGCTGCGGGCGCTGAGCTTGTAGTGGATCGTGACGACGTCCGCGCGGGAGAACAGCTCCTCCCTGGTCACCGGCACCACGCCCACGGTGCGCGCATGCTCCGCGTCGAGGTGCTGGCTCCAGGCGAGCACCTCCATGCCGAACGCCGCGCCGATGCCGGCGACCTTGGTGCCGAGCCGGCCGAGCCCGACCACGCCGAGCGTGCGTCCCGCGAGCCCGAAGCCGACCGTCTGCTGCCAGCCGCCGACGCGCATGCCGAGATCCTCCGACGGGATGTGGCGCACCAGCGACAGGATCAGCGCCCACGTCATCTCGACCGTCGCAGGCGTCGAGCTGCGCGTGCCGCACACCGTGACGCCACGGGCCGCCGCGGCGTCGAGGTCGATGGACGCGTTCGCCATGCCGGTGGTGACCAGCAGCTTCAGCCGCGGGAGGCGCCCCAGCCGGTCGGCGTCGAACGGTGTGCGCTCGCGCATCGCGACGACCGCGTCGAACGGCTCGAGCGCCTCGACCAGTGCGTCGGTGTCGGCGTAGTGCTCGTCGAACACGGTGACCTCGGCGCGTTCCTGGACCTTCGTCCAGTCGGCCATGGTCAGCGCGACGTTCTGGTAGTCGTCGAGAACGGCGATCCGCACGGTGCTCCCTCTTCCTCGTCGGCCGGGCTGCCGCCTCCATCCTGTCGTACGGACGCACGCGAGGAGTTCAGCCCTTGGTCGCGCCGAGGGTGAGGCCGCGGATGAAGTGGCGCTGCAGCAGGAAGTACACGACGATCGTCGGCAGCGCGATGATGAGCGAGCCCGCCGCGAGCATGTTGTTGTCGACGAAGAACTGCCCGCGCAGGTTGTTGAGCGCGGACGTGATCGGCCGCTTGTCGCCGCTGCTCATCAGCACGAGAGCCCAGAGGAAGTCGTTGTAGAGCCAGGTGAACTCGAGCGTCGCGAGCGCCGCGAGTGGTGGCCGGCACAGCGGCAGCGTGATGCCCCAGTACTGCCGCCACGCGCTCGCGCCGTCGACGAGCGCCGACTCGGTGAGCTCCTCGGGCAGCGCCTGCATGTAGTTCGCGAGCACGAACGTGCAGAAGCCGATCTGGAACGCGACGTGGATCGCGATGACGCCCCAGTACGAGTCGTAGACGTACCAGCCGCGGTCGTACATGAAGTCGCTGTCGTCGATCAGCTGGTAGAGCTGGTAGAGCGGCGTCAGCAGGATCTGCTGCGGCAGCAGGTTGCCGGCCGTGAACACGACGAGCAGGATGCGGCGGCCCGGGATGCGGTAGCGCGACAGGCCGAACGCGACGAACGACGACAGCAGCAGGATGAGGACGAGCGACGGCAGCACCACCACGACCGTGTTGAGGAAGTGGAGCGGGATGTCACCGGTGCGCCAGGCCTTCGCGAAGTTCTCCAGCGTCAGCTCGCGCGGGAACGACAGGTAGCCGCGCGCCGCGGTGTCGGCGTACGAGCGCAGCGACGTGAAGACGGCGTAGAGCAACGGGAAGAGGAACGCGAGCGCGGTCAGCGCGAGGAAGGCGTGCAGCACGATGCGTCCGGGACGCACCGGCGGCCGCTTGCGCTCGACCGTCGCCGTGGCCGCCGCCTCCGTGCGACGCCCGACACGCACCCCTGCCGTGGACTCTGCGCCGCTCATGCCTTCTCCTCGCGCAGGATCTGCGTGACGTAGACGACGATGAACACCGTCGAGATGACGAGCATGATCGCGGCGATCGCCGAGCCGTAGCCGATGCGGCTCGCCTCGCCGATGATGTTCTGGGTCACCAGCGCGGACAGCAGCTCGAGGCCGTTGCGCCCGCCGTTGATGACGTACACGAGGTCGAACGCGCGCAGCGACTCGATGACGGTGATGACGAGCACGACGACGTTGACGGGGCGCATGGCGGGGAACACGACCTTGCGGAACGCCTGCCACTCCGAGGCGCCGTCGATGGCGGCGGCCTCCTTCAGCGTCGGGTCGACGCCCTTGAGACCGGCGAGGTACAGGATCATCACGTAGCCCACGTGGCGCCAGCTCGCGGCGACCAGCACCGCCCAGAGGTTGATCCGTGGATTGCCGAACCAGTCGACCTCGATGTTGAAGAGCTGGTTGATCATGCCCTGGTCGGGCGAGTACAGCAGCTGCCAGATGAAGCCGACGATGGCGAGCGACAGCACGACGGGGAGGTAGATCGCGCTCTGGTAGATGCGCGTGCCCTTGATCCCCTTGTCGAGCAGGACTGCGAGCAGCAGCCCGGCCGGCGTCGCGATGAGGATGAAGAACGCCAGCCAGATGACGTTGTGCGCCAGTGCCGGCCAGAACGGCGGGTAGGTGGTGACGATCTCCTCGTAGTTGCGGGTGCCCGCCCACTCGATGGCCTCGAGGCCGATGCCGTCCCAACGCGTGAACGACAGCACGACCGACGCGAGTGCGGGGAGCCACACCAGGCACAGGTTGATGATCGTGGGCACGCCGACCATCAGGGCGATGACGATGCGGTCGCGTCGCGTCCACCGGCGTGGACGCCGCCCACGCACGACGGCCTGCTTCGCACTCACGGCTACGCGAGGCCGTGTCTGCTTATGACTGTCCGGGCTACGCGACGCCCATGGCGGCCACTGGCGGCGTTGTCGGAGCTCGCAAGTACGTCCAGTACGAGCTCGTCCTCCGCCACCGCCATTGACCGCCCTGGACGCCGCTCGCCTCGAACGCCATAAGCAGACACGGCCTGGTCAGTCGCTCTCGTAGATCGACTTCGCCTGCTTCTGCATGGAGGCGAGGATCGAGCCGATGTCGGTCGGCTTCTTGAGGAAGCTCTGGAACGACGGGATCGCCACCGTCGAGGCGAACGTCGGATTGGCGTCGCGGTCGAGGAACTGCGAGATCGACTTCGCCGAGGAGATCAACTCGGCGGACTTCTTCTGGATGCCGTTGTAGCCAGACGTGTCGGCCTTGCTGTTGACGGCGACGTTGGTGGGGTCGGTCTTCAGGTAGGCGTTCTCCGCCTCGGCACTGGCGAGGAACTCGAGCAGCTTCCGCGACCCGTCGCGGTTGCGCGGCCGGCGCGACAGCATGTAGCCGTCGATCGGCGCCTCGACGGCGTCGACACCGACGGCGGAGTCGACCTCGGGGAACGGGAAGAAGTCGAAGTCGTCGAGCTCCTCCTCGGGGAACTGCTGCGCGACGAACGCACCCAGCAGGTACATGCCGGTGGTCTTCTTCTGCAGGCCCTGCGCGGCCTCCTGCCACGTGCGGCCGAGCGCCGACGTCTGGTGGTATGGCAGCAGCTCGCGCCAGGTGTCGAACACCGCCTTGACCTTGGCGTCCTGCCACGACTCCTCGCCCGCCATCAGGGCGATGTGGAAGTCGTAGCCGTTCATCCGCATGTCGAGGTAGTCGAAGGTGCCGAACGCCGGCCAGCCGTCCTTGTCGGCGAAGCCGATCGGCACCAGCCCATCGCCCTTCATCTTCTTCGCGAGGGCCGTCAGCTCGTCCCAGGTCGTGGGCGGCTGGTAGTCGTGCTTCGCGAAGATGCTCTTGCGGTAGAACCACGCCCACGGATAGTTGAGGTTCGGGATGAAGTACTGCTTGCCGTCGTCGCCCGTCGACGCCTTCTTCATCGCGTCGGAGAAGTTGCCGCCGACCTTCTCCCACACATCGGACACGTCGCCGACGAGACCCTTCTGGGCGAAGTACTTCATGCGGTTGCCGGCGAACCACGTGAACACGTCGTCGGGCCGGCCCTGCAGGTAGTTGTTGATCTGTTCCTGGAACGTGTTGTGGTCGACCGTGTTGACGTCGACCGTGACGCCGCTGTTCTTCTTGTAGAGCGCGAAGACCGCTTCGTACGCCTTCTTCGGCACCTCGTCGGAACCGTTGGAGCCGAACGTGACGGTCTTGGACCCACTGTCACCGCCGCCGCCTCCGTCACCACCGCCACCACACGCGGTGAGCACCGAGGGCACAGTCACCGCGAATGCGGACACCGCCGCCCCCTTGAACAGGCCGCGGCGCGTGACACCGGCCGGGAGACCTGCGCCGGACGGGCTGTCGGGCATCTTTGCCATGACGTCTCCTGAAGGCGAGAGAACGACCATCTCAAGAGCGATCAGGATCGCTCAGAAGTGCACACAATCTCGCCCACAGGCAGGGAGAAGTCAACCCCTCGCGCGGCATGTCAACGTGGTAAACACACGGCTCTCAGGCGAGCGTGACCCGGAGTCGTTCCGCGGCCGCCTCGGGGGCGATGTCGTTGACGAACACCCCGGCCGCCGACTCGCTGCCGGCAAGGTACTTGAGCTTGTCGTCGGCACGGCGGACGGTGAAGACCTGCTGGTAGAGGTGGCTGTACTCGCCACCGCACCGCGCCGGGCCCGACTGCCACGCGGCGATGTACGGGCACGGCGTGCGGAACAGCCCGTCGAAGGCCCGTACCACCCGCGCGGAGAGCGCCATCAGGTCGTCGCGGTCGTCGGGGTCGAGGCCGGCGAGGTCGCTCACGTGCCGCCGCGGCACGACGTGCACTTCGTACGGCCAGCGTGCCGCCTCGGGCACGTATGCGACCGACCGCTCGGTCGCGGCGACGAGACGTACGCCCGCCTCCTCCTCGGCGAGCACGTCGCAGCCGAGGCAGCGTCCGGTGTCGTCGTGATGCGCCCTCGCCACCTCGAGCTGGCGGCGTGCACGCGGCGACAGGAACGGGTAGGCGTAGATCTGCCCGTGCGGATGGTCGAGCGTGACGCCGATCTCGTGGCCGCGGTTCTCGAAGACCAGCACCTGCTCGACGGCCGGCATGGCCGACAGCTCGCGCACCCGGTCGGCCCAGGCCCAGCCGAGAGTGCGCAGCCGGTCCGGCGGCAACGTGCCGTACGAGCCGACGTGGTCGCTGGTGAAGCACACGACCTCGCACCGCCCCGAGGCCTGCGCGCGGCGGACGCCGGCGCGCAACGGCTCCACGCCGTCGAGCGCGGGGAACCTGTTCTCGAAGACGACCACGTCGTAGGCCGCCGCGGGCACCTCGGTGAGCTGCGCACGCGTCGACGGGCACAGCGGGCAGTCGTCCGTCGAGGGCAGGTGGGTGCGGGCCTGCCGGTGCGCCGCGACGACCACCCACTCGTCGAGCATCCGGTCGAGCCGCAGCTCGGACACCGGCTGCCGCGGCTCGGCGGGGCGCCAGTCGGCCGGGGCCGTCCGGTCGCCGGGCCGGTCGTCGTAGTACCGCAGCTCACGACCGTCGGCAAGCACGCTCAGCAGCGGCGTCGCAGGGGCGGCAGGTCTCGGCACGCAGACAATAGTTGCACACGTTCGATCAATTACGGTCACAACGTGCGCGCGGAGCGCATCGGCGCCCGCTCGCGAGACCGTTCGAGGTTGTCGATGACGGTCGCCAGGGTGTCCATGAACGCCCCGACCTCCGGTGCGCCGAGCCCGCTGGTGGCCTCGGCGTTGACGGTGCGGGCCGTGGCGACGAGATCGGCCTCGAGCGAGCGCGCCCGCGGCGTGAGGTGGATAAGGGTCCTGCGGCCGTCGGCGGGATCGGGCGTGCGACCGACCAGCCCGTCGCGCTCCATGCGGGCGAGCGTGTTGGCCATGGTGGGCTGCTCGATCCCCACCCGCGCGCAGAGCTCGGCCTGGGTGATGCCGTCCTGCTCGAAGAGCGCGAGGAGCTGCGCGAACTGCCCGGGCACCACCCCGTACGGCGCGATCCCGTCGCGCAGCGCGAGCGCCAGCAGCCGGGCGAGGTGGTTGACCTGGTAGCCGAGCGAGGCGTCGCGTGGCAGTGCGGGGCGCGGCACCTCAGCGCCTCGTGTCGCGCAGGCGGGCTCGCACGCGGTGCCACTTCCACAGCGCCATGCCCGACAGCACCACGGCGGGCACGACCACCCACCGCACCGCGGCCTCGAACCCGCCGCCGAGCAACGGCGCCACGTAGACGTACCCGACCAGCAGCACCGCCGCGACCAGATGCGCGACCCGCTGCCCCGAACGAACCTGCCGAGACCTACCCATGCAGAAACCATAGCAAGCTATGTATTCGGCGTCCAGGCCTCCCGCCCCGGCGCGGGTCAGGAGGTCGCGGCCACGTGGACGGTGACGCCGGCGTCGCGCAGGGCGTCGACGATCGTGGCGGGCGCGCCGTCGTCGGTCACCAGGTGGGTGATCCGGTCCGTCGCGACCGTCTGGATCATCGTGTCGGCGCCGAGCTTGGTGTGGTCGGCGAGGACGACGACCTCGTCCGCCGCCTTGGCGATGGCACGGTCGACGCTGGCGACGAGCATGTTCGGCGTCGAGAGGCCGCGCTCAGCCGTGAGGCCGTTGCCGGAGAGGAACGCGCGGCGCGTACGTATGCCGGCCAGCGTCTGCTCGGTGACACCGCCCACGAGCGCGAAGATCGAGCCGCGCAGAGTGCCGCCGGTCATCGCGACGTCGACACCGCGCGACCTGGCGAGCGCCTCGGCGACGAGCAGCGAGTTGGTGACGATCGTGAGCTCGCGGTAGCGCGCGAGCCGTCGCGCCAGGGCCTGGGTCGTGGTGCCCGCGCCGATGACGAGTGCGTCGCCCTCCTCGATGAGGCTGCTCGCGAGCTCGGCGATCGCCGTCTTCTCCGCCGACGCCGTACGGGACTTCTGGAAGTACGTGGGCTCCTGCGCGTGCGGCCCGTTGGCCACGGCGCCGCCGTGCCGCCGGTCGAGCAGGCTCTCGGACTCCAGTGCCTGGAGGTCACGGCGAATGGTGACGACGGACGTCCCGAAGACCTGTGCCAGCTCGCGCAACGACACGGCACCGTTCGAGCGCACCAGCTCGAGGATGCCGTTCCTGCGCTGTGCCGCGATCATGGCTGCCACGGTAGAGCAAGCGTAACGCCCCTCAGACCACCGAGCCCAGGGTCGATGCGCGGGACAGGAGCGGGTCGACGGCGGCGCGCACCGCCTGGCGGGTGAAGCGGGTCGACGGACCCTGGATGCCGAGGATCGCGACGAGCCGCCCGCCGGAGTCGACGACCGGGGCGGCGAGACCGGTGAGGTCGTCCTCGCGTTCGCGCACCGCGACGGCCCAGCCGCGCTCGCGTACCTCCGCGATCTCGGCGTCGAGCGTGCCGCGGGCGGTGATCGTCTGCTCGGTGTAGGCCGCGAGCCGCCCCTTCGGGAGCCGGCCTCCCCAGGCGAGGAAGACCTTGCCCACCGACGTGGCGTGCGCGACGCTGTTGCGACCGACGGTCGCGATGCTCCGCACCGACTGGTCGCCCTGCGCGTAGTCCACGGTCAGCACGTCGTGCTCGCCCGGCAGCGACAGGGTCGCGGTCTCCCCGGTGATCCCGGTCAGCTCCTCCAGGTACGGCCGCGCGAGTCCGCGGATGTCGAGGTGCCCCCGCACGGCGTTGGCGAGCTGCAGGACGCGGACGCCGAGCCGGTACCTGCCGGTCGACGGGACGTGCTGCACCAGACCGCCCTCGGTCAGGGTGGCAAGCAGCCGCGAGACGCTGCTGACGTTGACCCCCGAACGCCTCGCGATCTCGTTGGTACCGAGCTCTCCCCCGTCGCCCAGCACGTCGAGCACCGTGACGGCACGCTGCACGGCCTCGATGTGGCGAACCGCTGGTCTGCCCGTTCTCGCCATAGTAGAGTCGATTCAGTCAGGGAAACATCATTGCCCTCTCGGCAATAACAGACTTTAGCAGGATCGAGTGGTCGGCATGCTTCCTCAAGCCTCCCGTTACGTGATCATCGGCGCCGGCATCCACGGGCTCTCGACCGCCTGGCACCTCGCCAGGCGCCTCCGGGCGACCGGTCGCGGCGACGGCAGCGACGTCCTCGTCGTCGACAAGGCGCACGTCGGCGCCGGTGCGTCCGGAGTCGCGTGCGGCGTCATCAGGAACAACTACTTCCAGCCCGCGATGCGCGAGCTGATGGCGCACTCGGTCGACGTGTGGGAGTCCGACCCGGAGGCGTTCTCGTACCACCCTGTCGGCTACCTGCAGATCGCGCCCGACGCCATGGCCGCCGACGTCGCGCAGATCCACGCGGAGCAGCGCGCGATCGACTACGAGTCCGTGCTCGTGGAGGGCAGGGACGCCTGCCGCGCCTACCTCCTCGACATGTTCTCCGACTGGCAGGCGCCCGGCATCTCCGTCGTCCTGCACGAGAAGCGCGGCGGCTACGCGAACAACCACGCCTCGCTGCGCGGACTGGCGGCCAAGGCCACGGCGGAGGGCGTCACGATCGCCACCGGCGTACGGGTCACCGGGCTCGCGCTCGACGGCGGCGCGGTCACCGCCGTCGAGACCGACGCCGGCAACATCTCTTGCGAGCAGCTCGTCGTCGCCGCCGGCCCGTGGGTCAGGGACGCCTGGGCGATGCTCGATCTGCCGGCGCACATCCCCGTCACCACGCCCGACGGCACCGTGCACGCCGACGCACCGATGTGGACGTACTGGGCGCTGCAGGAGGGCACGCTCGCCGTCGACCCGGCGGAGCTCACCGACAACCGCGGACAGCTGCCGCCGGTCGTGCACGTCGACTCGTCCGAGCCGCTGTACGACGACGAGGACGGCAGCCTGGTCACCGACGAGATGTGGGGCGTCTACTACAAGCCCGACTTCTCCTTCGGCGGCGTGCAGGGCGGCGCGTCACCGGTACGGCTCGACCGGCCGGCCGGCGACGTCGCGGTGGACCCGTACGGCCCCGACAGTCCCGAGTTCGCCGTCGGCGACGACTTCGTACGCATGTGGACCTCGGCGCTCGCCCACTGCCACAAGCGGTTCGAGGGCACGCGGCCGCTGTACAAGGACGAGCCGTCGGGCGGCATCGGCGCGTTCACACCGGACAGCTTCCCGGTCTTCGACACCTTCCGGCAGAACGCGTACGTCATCGCCGACTCCAACCACGGCTACAAGATGATCGGCGTCGGGGCGCTCGTCGCCGACGAGCTGCTCGGCTCTCCGCAGGCGTTGCTCGAGCCGTTCCGGTTCTCCCGGTACGCGACCGGACGGCTCCACCCCACCAGCCACTCGCCGTTCCCCTGGAGCTGACCCGCCTCACCGGCGGTCCTGCGACAGCGAAGCACCGGCGAGCGCCATGACGTCGGCACGCTCCCAGGCACCTGCCGCGCCTGGACGACTCACGAGGTAGTCGGCGACCCGTTCGGCGGACCACCCGCGCGTCTGCACGAGCCCGGCCGCGACATGACCGAGGTAGGCGGCGACCGGGGCGTTCCACTCGACGTCGGCGCTGCGCCACGGCGCGGTGAAGGTGACCACGGGCATGCCGTCGATGTCACCGTGACACACGAGGGTGTCGTACCGGCCCGGACCAAGCGACGCCCGGCCGGTCCTCAGCAACTCGCCGAGATCCACGTCGGCGCCGGGCTCGCGGCGCATCTCCTGCGCGGCGATGTCGGCGAACTGCCCGGCGGTCACCAGGTGCGCGGCCGCCGGCGTCTCGCCCGGATCGTCGGGGTCGTACAACGCGAGCCCGCCGGTCCACGTGGGCGACTCCAGGGCGAAGTACATCCGCCCGGGCAGCACGATCGGCTCCGACCTGGACGGCATGCGGGTGTCGCGGCAACCGGGATACGTGCGGCGGCCCGGCGGCAGACACCCACCCGCGATGTACGCGCGCAGCCGCACGGGATCCATGTTCGAGCCGTACGACGCGTACCAGACCTGAGACATCGTCGCCAGCCTATGCAGTCCAGCGGCGAGCTGCCGCCCGGCCCGCACGAACGCGACGGCCTCGCGATCAGCTTCTGGACCCATGTCCGGCCCGATCCGGACCGCGAGGTGACGTTCGCCGACTGCGCCTCGATGCTCGTCGACCTGCACGCCGCGATGCGTACCTACCCCGGCGACCTGCCGGTGCTCGCTCCCGCGGCGAACGACATCGCCAGGGGACTCGACGCACTCGACGGAGCGGACGACCTGATCGACGCCGACGAGGCCGCATCGCTGCGCGGCGCGGTCGACGAGATGTGGCCGCTGTTCGAGCGGCCGCCGGGCGACCTCCAGCCGCTGCACGGAGACGTCCACCCGGGCAACATGGTCACCAGCGGACGCACGACGCTGGAGCCATGACCGTCAGGCAGGCGGCGACTCCGCCGTCGGAGACTCCGCCCTCGGAGATTCGGCCTGCATCGCGTCCCTGATCTCGCCGACCAGCTCCTCGAGGATGTCCTCGAAGAACACCACGCCGAGCAGCGCGTCGTTCGCGTCGACGACGCCGAGCAGGTGCACGCGCTCGCGTTGCATGCGGGCGATGACGTCGTCGGTGCCGTCGCGCTCCCCGACCGTGCCGACCCGGTGGATGCGTCCGGACGGGATCGGCTCGTCGTAGGCGTCCTCCTCGTAGAGGACGTCCTGCAGGTGGAGGTAGCCGAGGAGCTCTCCGTCGCGCAGGACGGGGAAGCGGCTGTACCCGGTGCGCGCGACGAGACCCTCGACCTGCGACGGGCGCGCGTCCTCGGGCACGGAGACGAGGTCGGCGAGCGGCACGAGGACGTCGCGGGTGACCCGTTCGCCGAACGTGAGGCTGCCGGCGAGCAGGCCGTCCCGGTCGTCGACGAGGCCCTCGCGCTGCGACGCGTCGACGAGCGACCTGACCTCCTCGAGCGTGTAGACCGACGACACCTCGTCCTTGGGATGCACGCGAGCCAGTCGCAGCACACCGTTGGCCGCCCAGTTGAGCACGACGATCAGCGGCCTGACGACCCTGCTCACCCCCACCAGCGCCGGGGCGAGCAGCAGGGCCGCGCGGTCGGGCACCGACAGCGAGATGTTCTTCGGGATCATCTCGCCCGCGAGCACGTGCAGGTAGCCGACCACGACGAGCGCGACGACGAACGCGACGGTGCTCACCACGGCGTCGGACAGGCCCAGCGCGTGCAACGGCACCTCGAGCAGGTGGTGCAGCGCCGGCTCGGTGATGACGAGCAGGCCGAGCGAGCAGACCGTGATGCCGAGCTGCGCGCAGGCGAGCATCAGCGAGAGGTGCTCCATCGCCCACAGGGTCGTCCGCGCCGCCCTGCTCCCCGCCTCCGCGCGGGGCTCGATCTGGCTGCGGCGCGCGGAGATGACGGCGAACTCCGCACCGACGAAGAACGCGTTGGCCAGCAGCAGCAGGACACCGAGGGCGATCCCGAGACCCGGGCTCATGACGTCGGTTCACCGCCGTCGGGCCGGAACCGCAGCCATTCGATCTGACGGCCGTCGAGCCGCTCGACCTCGAGCCGTCCGCCTGCCATCTCGACCACGTCGTCCTGCTCGGCGATACGACCGAGGCGCAGCAGCAGGTAGCCGGCGACCGTGTCGTAGTCGGTGCCGTCGGGGACGTCGATGCCGGTCGCGTGGCGCACCTCGTCAGGACGCAAGGTGCCGGCGATGAGCCACGACCCGTCGGCCTCGCGGGAGACCTCGACGGGGGCGGGATCGTTCTCGTCGGCGACGTTGCCGACGACCTCCTCGACGACGTCCTCCAGCGTGACGATCCCCGCGGTGCCGCCGTACTCGTCCTGGACGATCGCGAGCGGCAGTCCCCGTTCCTTCAGGTCCAGCATCAGGGCGTTGAGCCGCAGCGAGTCGGGGACGCGCATGACCTCGGTCATCACGTCGGTCACCGGCACCCGGTCACGCCGGTCGGCAGGGACGGCGACGGCACTCTTCAGGTGCACGATGCCGACGACGTCGTCGGCGCTCTCCCGCACCACGGGGAACTTCGACCTCCCCGTCCGCCGGGTGGCCTCGATCACGTCGGCCGCGCTGGCGTCGTGGTCGACGGTCGCCACGTGGATGCGGTGCACCATCACGTCGGACGCCGTGCGCCGGCCGAAGTCGAGCGTGCGCCACACCCTGGTGGCGGTCCTGCGGTCGAGCGTGCCCTCCTCGGCCGAGTGGCGGACGACCGCCGCGAGCTCCTCCGGTGTGCGCCCGCTCGACAGCTCCTCCTGCGGCTCGAGGCCGATCGCGCGGACGAAGCCGTTCGCGCTGCCGTTGAGAACCTTGATGAGCGGCGACGTGATCATGGTGAACACGTACTGCGCCGGTGCCGACCAGCGGGCGGTGCCCAGCGGTAGGGCGATCGCGAGGTTCTTCGGCACCAGCTCGCCGAACAGCATCGAGAACATCGTCGCGGCGAACATCGCCAGCACCACGGCCAGCGGGCCTACGACCCCCGCCGGCACGCCGATGCTCTCGAACGGCCCGCGGAGGAGGCTCGCGAGCGACGGCTCGACGAGATAGCCGACGAGCAGGGTGGTGAAGCTGATCGCGATCTGTGCGCCGGAGAGCTGCGTCGACAGCGTGCGCACGCTGCGCAGCACCCGTGCCGCGGACCGGTCACCACCGTCGGCCGCGCGCTCGACGGTGCTGCGCTCGACGGTGACGAGCGAGAACTCCGCCGCCACCGCCACACCCGTGCCGGCCGTCAACACGACCCCGCCGGCGAGCCACCACCACTCGGTCACATCAACTCCCGCGCACACCGTATCCGTACGACCGTCGGCGGCCCGCGACCTGGCCTACGCCTGCGACGGCGGGGATACGAGTGCGGCGACCTCTGCGTCGAACAGGAGGTCGGGATCGAGGCCCATCGACGCGAAGTTGCCCTCGATCTCCAGACTGACCAGGCCGTGCAACCGGGACCACGCCATGACCGATCGCAGTGCCAGGGTGGGTCCGACACCGGTCAGCCCACGCGTCCTGGACCATGAGTCGAGCTGGCCGTCCAGGAGGTCCGCTTCGCCGCCGCCGTCGCCGTTCTGGGGCACGAGGTCGGCGAGGACGTCGAGAAGGACCTGCATCGCCTCCTGCGAGGCCGTGACGAGCCGGGTGGAGTGCGCGTCGTAACCCGGCAGCGGTGCGGCGAACAGCAGTCGGTAGCGGTGCGGCTCGGCTCTCGCCCAGTCGCGGTACGCGGCAACGACCGCGCGGAGCCGCCGCTCCGGGCGGAGCCGGCGCGCGCGGCGGGTGGCGGCGGCGAGCGCGGCAGCCAGGTCGTGGTAAGCGTCGGCGACGAGCTCGGTCAGCAGATCGTCACGGTTGGCGAAGTAGCGGTAGAGGGCCGGCCCAGAGACGCCGAGCTCCTTGCCGATGGCGTTGATCGACAGCGCCTGGGGACCGCCCACCGCGAGCTGACGCAACGCGACCTGCTTCGCCTCGCTCCGCACCTGTGCCCGGAACCGGCCACGGATGCCACCCGGCTCCTCGCGGGTCTCCGCCATCGCGCACCTCACCTCTCGGCCTTGACAACATCACCTTACAGGGTCACTCTCTTGTTAGAACCTCTAACGTTAGAGACTACTTCTGAGGACGGTGTGAGATGCGCGCGACCGAGATGGTCCTGCCGGGCGTCGGTGAGCCGGAGACGTTGCGGATGCGCGTCCGAGAGCTGCCGCCGCCGGGTCCTGGCGAGGCGGTGGTGCGGCTCGAGGCGAGCGGCGTGTCGTTCGCCGAGCAGCAGATGCGTCGGGGCAAGTACTACGACCAGCCGGCGTTCCCCTTCGTCCCCGGCTACGACCTGGTCGGCGTCGTCGAGGCGCTGGGCCTAGGTGTGTCGCCCGACGACGTACGGGTCGGCCAGCGGGTGGCCGCACTGACCAAGACCGGGGCGTGGGCCGACCGCGTGCTCCTGCCCGCCGCAGACCTCGTCGAGGTGCCGGAGGGCGTGGGACCGGCCGAGGCCGAGACCGTGGTCGTCAACGGCGTGACCGCCTGGCGGATGCTGCACCGGATAGCTCGGGTCACGTCCGGCCAGACCATCGTCGTCCTCGGTGCGAACGGCGGGGTCGGCTCGACGCTCGTCCAGCTGACACGGCACGCAGGGATCAAGGTCATCGGCACCGCCTCCCCACGCCACCACGACCGACTGCGGGACCTGGGCGCCGTTCCGTTCGACTACCGCGACGACGACCTGCTCGCCCGGGTCCGCACGATCGCACCCGAGGGCGTGGCGGCCGTGTTCGACCACGTCGGCGGTCCTGGCATCGTCGACTCGTGGCGCATGCTGCACCGCGGCGGCACGCTCGTCTCGTACGGCAGCGCCTCGACCAAGGACCTGCCGGGCAACCCGCGGCTGCCGGTCCTGAAGCTGCTGGTCCGACTGATGGCGTGGAACCTGCTGCCGAACGGCAGGCGGGCGACGTTCTTCGACCTGTGGAAGGGCAAGGCGCGCAATCCCGACCGGTACCGCGCGGCACTGCGCCGCGACCTCGCCGAGGTGTTCGGCCTGGTGGCGAAGGGCGAGCTCACCGCACAGATCGCCCGGTCGTTCCCGCTCCCCCAGGCCTCGGACGCCCTGCGCTACGCCGAGTCAGGCGAAGTCTCGGGCAAGGTGATCCTCGTCCCGACCCTCCCGTGACCAGGTCGTCTCAGGACACACCTCGCCCGAGGCCCGGGGCTATAAGTGTTCGGTACAGTTACATTGGAGCAGCTCGAACACTTTGGAGTCACCATGGCGCCGTCCGGCAGACCGTCGCGCGTCGCGATCTACCGCCGGCTCGATGAAGCGGTGGGGGAGCTCCGCGACCGGTTCGGCGGCCTTCCCACGCCGACGGAAGCGGCGGACATCTGGGTCGAGCTGTGGCACCAGGAGGCGCACAACAGCACGGCCATCGAAGGCAACACTCTCGTTCCCAGGGAAGTTCAGAAGTTGCTGGACGAGGGCACGGTTGTCGGCGGAAAGCCGCTCCGCGAGTATCTCGAGGTCCGCGGCTACGGTGACGCCGCGACCTGGGTGTACCGACAGGCATTGGCACCGGACGACTGGCACGACGGCGAGCTCGTGTGCGTTCAGGACGTGCGCCACGTCCACCACCTCTGCATGACCCCGCTGTGGACGGTCGAGCCACACACGCACGCCGGTGGCGACGAGCGGCCGGGGGATTTCCGCCGTCACGAGATCGCACCGTTCTCGGCTGGCACGAAGCCGCCGTCGTGGACCGACGTCGAGCATCAGCTGAACGGATGGGTCGATGCCACGAACGGACTCCGTCGTGGGGCTGGCGAGCCGCTCCCCGAGGCACTGGCCCGGGTCCACGGCGAGTTCGAGCGGATCCACCCGTTTCTCGACGGGAACGGCCGTGCGGGTCGCCTCATGCTCAACCTGATCCTCGTCCGCCTCGGCTACCCACCGGCGATCATCTACAAACGGGACCGCGATGCGTACCTCAGAGGTCTCCGCAAGGCGGACGCAGGAGACTTCGGACCGCTGGGTGAGCTGGTCGCACGCAGCGTGACGGCCAACCTGCACCGGTTCGTGCTGCCAGCCGTCGCCGGACCGGCTGAGCTGGTCCCCCTCGCCGCGACGGCGCGTGGCGACCTCTCGGAGAACGCCCTGCGTATGGCGGCGATCCGCGGACGCCTGCGGGCGGTCAAGGGCGACGACGGCATGTGGCGCACTACCGTCGACTGGGTCCGGCAGTACCGGGAGTCCCGTTACCGACGAGGCCTGTGAGGGGCACCCTCACGGGTTGCGGCGCTGGAGCGCACGCCCGGGGGCGGTCAACGACGCAGCGGCTCCTCGGCGAGGAGGGTACCGAGCGGGCCGAGGTCGATGTTCAGGTCGCCGGGGGTGAAGCCGTACCTGTCCTGCAGCTCGGCCATCGCCCCCTCCAGGTGCATCAGTGCCTGACCGAGCTCCTCGACCTGGTCGTCGGACAGGTCGCCCTGGTCGACGCGGCGGAGCGCCTGACGTTCCATCAGCTGACGGACGAGCTCGATGAGGGTAAGCACGAGACGCATCAGGTCGCGCGCGACGTTGTCCGAATCGGTCTCCAGCCGATCGGAGAGGTTCGTCACGTGGCCCGGCGTCGGCTGCGCCTCGTTCTGCGCCTCATTCATGGGGGCCGTCCTCCAGCTCGCTGCGCACGGACATGACGAGGGCGTGCAGCTTGATCCGGACGAGGTCGACGCCGGCGAGCGAGATCGTCACGTCGCCGCTGAGCACGACGCCCGCCCCGAGCAGGCGGTCGAGCAGGTCGACGAGGGCGACGTCGCGCCGGGGGCTCACCTCGTGCGCGAGTGACTCCGGTGCGGGTTCCCGTACCGCCTGACTCATGTCGAGCCCGTGCCCACATCGGCGAACGAGTACGGCGACCACGGGCCGGTCACCTCGAGCCGCAGGCCGGGACGCTCCTTCGCCAGTCGCTCGGCGAATGTCCGGAGGTCTTGCTCGCGGGACCGGTCGACGAGGTACGTGGCGTTGAGGACCATGTGGCCCTCGTGGCCGCTCAGCCGCTGCTCCTGCGGCGGGTACCTGCGGCTCGCGACCGCGCGGCCGGCCAGCTCCGCGTGCACGCCGTCGGCGACCTCCGCGGCGGCGTCGGCCGCCTCGGCGCGGCGGGTGGTCTCCTGCCGGCGACGCATCAGGTACGCGGTACCCGACTCGCCCACGCCCGTCGCCGCGGCGGTCGCGGCGACGCCGACCGCGTCGGTGTACCCCTTGACGCCCAGCTCGACCCGGCCGGCGAGCCGCGCCAACGTCTGCTCGAGGTCGCCGTGCCAGTCGTCGAGCTTGGCGCGCACGCTGTCGTCGTCGAGGCAGACCGTCGCGAGCCGCAGCGGCGCACAGGTCGCGACCTCGCCGACCCTCGCGACGACGCGGTTGTGCGCCCGCGCGACCGTCTCGAGCCAGCCGAGGTCCTCGAGGTTGCGGCGCAGCCCCTCCTCACCGAACTCCGCCAGGTCGACCGTGCTGACGGCGGCCGCGAGCCGGCGGTGCTCGATGACCCGGACGGGAGCGCCGGCCACGCCGGTGAGGCCTGTCACGTCGTCCGGCACGAGCGGGCGGCCGACGGCGTAGAAGTAGGTGCCGTACTCAGTCACGGCTGGCCCCCCGGCGCTCACCCGACTCCAGCTCGCCGCTCGACTCCAGCTCCTCGATCCGCTGCCTGAGCCGGCGGTTCTCGTCCTCGAGCTCGCGGTCATCGCCGCCTCGGGCTCCGGAGCTCAGCGACGGGTCGTCCTTCCACCAGTCGATCCCCATCTCGGCGGCCTTGTCGACCGACGCGACGAGAAGCCTGATCTTGACCGTCAGCAGCTCGATGTCGAGCAGGTTGATCCTGATGTCACCGGCGATGACGATGCCCTTGTCGAGGACGCGTTCGAGGATGTCCGCGAGGTTCGCCGGCTGCGGGGCCGGGGACGTCGACGCTCCGCCGCGCGCGACCCTGCCGTCGCCCCCGGTGACGACTGGCGAGTCCACGGCGCTCACCCCTCCCGGGTCTGCGAACGCACGAACCGTTCGATCCGCCGGTACGACAGCAGCTCGGCGTTCTCGTCGAGCTCGGCACGGTAGACCCCGATGACGTCGGCCGTCTCCGGCACACGGCGGATCTCCACGACGTCGAAGTCCACGCTCCAGCCGTCGTCGGTACGCGACAGCGCCGTCACGGCCTCGGGCTTACGGCCGGTGAGCTCGGCCAGCTGGCGCGACGCCTCCCGCGCGATCTCGGTGGCCGTCCTGGAACGTGTGCGCCGGCGCCTCTCATCGGTGCCGTCCGCGCTGTCGTCGCCGGAGTCCCTAGTCCGGGTCCGGCGTCTCGTCGTCTGCTTCTTCTCGTCACCCGTCTGCTCGTTCTCGTCACCGGTTTGCTCGTTCTCGTCACCAGAGTCGGAACCGCTGGTGGCCACGGCGTCCTCCCTTCGGCAGGTGTCAGTGCATCAGCCGCTCGATGAGCCGCTGCTCCAGCTCGGCCGCCTCCTCCTCGGTGATGACGCCCGCATCCCGCGCCTCGTCGACCTCGGCGAGCTGGCGGCGGATGACCGCCGGGTCGTAGTACTCGCGCTCTGCCTGCTCGAGCACCACCTCGGCGATCCACGCCGTCGCCCTGACCGGTGCCAGCGGCAGCGTCAACAGTCCGGTGAACAGGCCCATCGGTCACGTCCCCGGGACGAAGTCGTACGGGGCCTGCGGTCCGATGAGCCGCAGCCGCATCCGGTCCGCCGTCCTGCGGCCGACGTCGTCGACCGCTTCCTCGAAACGCCCGCGCTTCGACCGGTCGACGAGAAGGGCGACGTCGAGTACCTCGTCGGGTGCGCCCGGCTCTCTCGTGGCGGCCGTACGCAGGTGCGGGGTCAGGGCGGCGAGCACCACCGTCGAGTCGGCGCGGCGCTTCGCGGCGAGCGCGCCCACGACCAGCTCCCCCAGGCGCACCCGCGGCCCGTAGACGATGTCGGGGTCCTGGCCGCGCGTCGCCTCGGTCAGTTCCCTGATCTCGGGATCCTCCGCCAGCACCTCGGCGAGCACCGTCTCCTCGTGGTACGTCGCGCGCAGCGAGTACTGCGCCGCACCGTCGAGGTCCGCGAGCAGCTCGGCGAACCGCTCGTGTGATTGACCGACGATCTCGTCGACCGCTCCGGCAGGGTCGTCGACCACCGTGCCGTAGCGCATCGGCAGGACCGGTGCGCCGGCGGCCACCGCGTCGAGGACCCGCGCGTGCGCCAGCACGTCCCGCTGAGTGGCCAGGTGGTGCGCGGCGTCGATCGGACCGGCGAGCAGTGCGAGCCCGTCGCCCTCGAGCAGGTACAGCTCCTCGCCCCCGCCGACGCCCACCACGCCGCCGGGCACCGTGGTGCCGGCCCGCACCACGCCGTAGACGTAGTGCGGGCCGCTGGGGTCACGCCGGTCGACCGGTGCCGACGGCTGCGAATCGGTGCGACCGGTCACGAGTCGTCCGAGGACCTGCTGCGCTGCTGCTGCCGGCGACGCGGCTTGCGTGCCGGCTGCCGCTCGCGGTCGTCCTCGTCGTCGTCGGACCCACCGGTGACGGCCTCCTTGATCCCGGAGAGCGCACCCGACGTCTTGCCCTTGGAGCCGCTCTCGCTCATGCTCTCGACCAGCTCCGGCAGGTCCTTGCCGCCCTGCTGGGTGAGGTCGAGCCGGCTCGTGGCCTCGGCGAACCGCAGGTACGTGTCGACGCTCGCGATGACGATCCGCGCATCGATCGTCAACAGCTCGATACCGACGAGGGACACGCGGACGTACGCGTCGATGACGAGGCCCTTGTCGAGGATGATGTTCAGGACGTCGGCGAGCGAGCTCGAGGACGGCCTGTCGACGTAGCCGCCCCTCCCGCGATCCATGGTCGCCACTGTCATCTACCGCTCACCCTCTCGCCCCGGATGTGGCTGTCGTCCGTCGCCGGCGTTGGTTGCCGCGCGACGGCTCTTCCTCTTCCGCTTCCTCTTCGGGTTCCTCGTCTTCGTACTCGTCGTCGCTCGCCGCGGTCTCCCTCTCTTCCTCTTCCTCCTCCTCGTCGCGCTCGTCGTCGTCCTCGGCGTCGCGCTCCTGCTCCTGGTCGAGGGCGTCCTCGTGGGTCAGGACCACCTCGCCGTCGCGGATCTCGCCGCGCCAGCCCTCGACTGCGTCCGGGTCGAGGATGGTGCGGGTCATGACGTGCCGACGGAAGTGCTTCAGCTCCAGACGGGCACGCCTGCCCTGGGCGCGCCAGAGGTTGCCGGTCTTCTCGAACAGGCCCTGCGGGTGGTACTCCAGGACGACCAGGATCTTGGTGAGGCGGGGGGCGAGCTCGTGGAACGTCACAGTCCCGTCGACATAGCCCTTCTCGCCGGACGACTTCCACACGATGCGCTCGTCAGGCACCTGCTCGGTGATCGTCGCGTCCCAGGCGCGGTGTGACCAGAAGACCTGAGCCTTGATGCCGAGCTTCTCGTCCTCCTTCTGGTCGACCCACTCGACCTTCTTCATGAAGCCGGCCCAGTCCTGGAACTGGGTCCACTGGTTGTACGCCACCCGCACCGGGACACCGACGTCGATGTCCTCGACCATGTTGGTGACCTTCACCTTGGTCCCTCCGCCGCTGGAACCCCCGCCGAGCTTTTCCTTGACCTTGTTGCCGATGCCGGACACCGCTCCCTTGAGTGCGCCGAAGGCACCGGACTTGCCCTGTGCCTTCGCCTGCGCACCCGTGAGCGCCGCCTTCAGGCCCGGCCCGCCGCCTTCCGCGTATTCCGTGAGGCGGCCGGCCGTGTCCTCCACCCGACCGGTTGCCGCCTTGACCGCCCGCGTCGCGTAGGCGCCGGCGAGGTTCTTCAGTTCCTGCTTCAACCGGTCGACCGGGAGGTCCGCGACCGGCGATGCTGTGCGGTCAGCCATTGGTCGTACTCCTCCGCCGCTTCGACGAGCCGCTGTTCGACGATCGGGCGCCGGACTTGCCGGACGATGTCTTCTTGCTCGTGGACGTCTTCTGGCGGGCCTGTGACGTCGAGCGCTTGCGCGTGCTCTTCTCGCCCGTCCCGTCGTCGGACTGTTCCTCGGCCTGTGGTTCGTCCTCAGCCTGTGGTTCATCCTCAGCCTGTGGTTCATCCTCGGCCTGTGGTTCATCCTCGGTCTCGTCCTCGTCGTCCGACTCCGAGTCGGGGGCGACCGACCGGAGCCGGTCGGCGCGGTCCGCCAGCCGGTCACTCAGCGAGTCGATGCCCTTGCCGGCGGCGGCGACCGCCGCGGTCTTCCCCGTCTGTACGAGCCGGCTTCGCGCCTGGGCGCCGAGGCCGTCCAGGCCTGGTGCGGACTTGAGCAGGTCCCCGCCCTTGTGTAACAGGGCCGTCTTGTCCATGCGTGCTCCGGCCGCGGCTGCGCCCACCATCAGGGCGAGCTTCATCTTCTTCGACCGGCCGAGTAAGTATCCGATGGCGACAGCCGCCGCCATCGTGGGTCCGTTCTTCATCTACGACTCCAACGCCACCCCCGGTGAACGTCTGTGGCGCACGCCTACCCACACCGATCCGCGGATAACCGCAGTTGTCCCGATTTCTTCCGTGCGTCACGGTAAGTCCCCCGTCACGGTCGGAGCAGCACCTTGATCGCCCCGTCCTTCTTCTGCTGGAAGATCTCGTACCCCCGGGGGGCGGAGTCGAGCGGCAGGACGTGCGTGGCGAAACCGTCGACACCCAGGGGGTCACCGTCGGTGAGCAGCGGCATGATGTCGTCGACCCAACGTTTGACGTTGGCCTGTCCCATCCGCAGCTGCACCTGCTTGTCGAAGAGCGTCAGCATCGGCATCGGGTCGGCCATGCCGCCGTACACACCGACCACCGAGATCGTGCCGCCGCGCCTGACGATGTCGATGGCGAGGTACAGGGCGTGCAGCCGGTCCACTCCCGCACGCTCCATCAACGGTGCCGAGAGGGCGTCGGGGAGGAGGCCGGTGATCTGCTGCATCAGCCTCGCCTTGGGCGCACCGTGCGCCTCGAGCCCGACGGCGTCGATGACCGAGTCGGGTCCGCGCCCGTCGGTCATCTCCCTGACCACCTCGGCGACCTCGTCGTGCCGGCGGAGGTCGAGGGTCTCCACGCCACGCTTGGCGGCGCGCTCCAGCCGCTCGTCGACGAGGTCGATGCCGATCACCCGCCCGACGTCGCCCAGCGAGGCGACGCGGCAGGCCATGTCGCCGATCGGCCCGAGGCCGAGGACGGCGACGGTGCCGCCTGGCGGGATCGACGCGTACTCGACCGCCTGCCAGGCGGTGGGCAGCACGTCGGACAGGTAGACGAAGCGGTCGTCCGGCGGCCCCTCCGGCACCGTGATCGGCATGAAGTTCGCGTGCGGGACGCGGAGCAGCTCGGCCTGTCCGCCCGGCACCTGCCCGTAGAGCTTGGTGTAGCCGAACAGCGACGCCCCCATGCCCTTCGACCGCACCTGGGTGGTCTCGCACTGTGAGTGGAGACCCTGGCTGCACATGTGACAGTCACCGCAGCAGATGGTGAACGGGATCACGACCCGGTCGCCCGGCGCGACGGCGGTGACGTCGGCGCCCACCTCCTCCACCACGCCCATCGGTTCGTGGCCGAGGACGTCACCCTTGTCGAGGAACGGACCGAGCACCTCGTACAGGTGCAGGTCCGATCCGCAGATGCCCGTCGACGTCACCCGGACGATCGCATCCGTCGGCTCCTCGATCCTCGGGTCGGGGACGGTGTCCACCGAGACGTCGCGTCGGCCCTGCCAGGTCACCGCACGCATGTCGCTCCTTCCGTCGGCCTGGCGGGTACGGGTAACCGAGGCGGGACGTCCGAAACAGTGGTGGCCATCGCCACCGGTTCCTCGGACGCAACGGGTGCGCACCGTAGTAAAGACCTGAACGGATGGTTGGAGATCAGGACATCCCCCTGATGGGGTAAACGGGCTTGGTGTCCCAACCACTCATCAGGAGGATGTCTTGTCCAAGGGTAGTAGTCGCCGGCTGTCTCGTGGGGACCGTCGCC
>WHST01000079.1 GCA_009379955.1 Streptosporangiales bacterium
ACGCCTCCTCGATCGCGTACTCATCGAGCTCATTGATGACACCATCGGCCGACGCACGGTCGAGGGTCTTGTCAACAGGATCGAGCTTGCGCTCCGAATACGTGTCGGGCACCTGCTTGACGCAAACGACGATATTCATGCTGGCGGCTGCCCTCCGAGCCAACGCGTTGACGGCGGGCGGTCCGTGCGGCGCCCGTCATCGGTCACCTTGCCAGATGAGCCCACCGCGTGCCGCGGCGGGCTCACCGTGATGTTACCGGTCGGTAGCCGTCGGTGCGAGCTCTCGCAAGCACCGGGCAAGCGTGACTCCCGTCACCTCTCGCCGACCGGCCGGTCGGCGAGCTCGCGGACCAGGAGCGTGGCCCCGACGACCGCGCCAGGCATGAGTACCACCGCGAGCAGCGGGACGAGGAAGAGTACGAACGTCGGCACGCCGAACGCGAAGACCTGCCCCCGATTGCGGCGCGCGAGTGCCAGCCGGTCGGGCAGGTATCTGCCGCGGCGCTCCATCGCGGGAGCCATCAGCTCCAGGGCGAGGAAGCGGCCGCCGACCAGAGCGCCGAGGATCCACCCCGCGACCTGGCCGACGACGGGGATCAGTCCGGCGAGGAAGACGAGGAGGCCGGCCGGAAGCGTCCTGACGAGCATCGCCAGCGTCTCGCGGACCGCGCGGCCGAGCCCGCGGTGCCACGCCTCGTCCGCCTCGACCGGCGCGTCGCCGAGCTCCTGCTCGGCGAGCCGCGAGAGCCCCTCGTAGAACGGCTGCCCGAACAGCAGCGTCAGCGACACGAACACGAGGACGGACAGCCACATCGCCAGTCCGACGAGCATCAGCGACACGACCGTCCTGCTCACGTCGCGCACCCCCGGCGACCAGCCGTCGGCGAACGGGGTCGCCCACGCCACGAAGTCGCCGACGAAGACGGCGAGCAGCACGACGAGGGTGCAGAGCACGGCGAACGTCACCAGCGCGGGCAGCAGCCCGAGCGGCCACAGCCGCGGCCGCCGGAACACGAACGCCTGCCCTCGCGTGAAGCACGCGAACCCGCTCAGCGCAACCCGCTGCGGCGGCGTCGAAGGACCCGGAATCTGCTTGCCACCCTGTTCCACCCGGGTGAGACTACGGGCCACCGCGACGAGGAGGTCGGATGACCCGCGAGCCCCTCGTCCGCGCACCGTGCGACGCCGACGTCGCCGACGTCACCGGGTTGTGGGCGCAGTGCGTGCCGTACACCGTGCGGACGGCGCGGGTGGTCGGTCCCGCTCTCATGGAGCCCGGCTCGCTGGTGGCCGAGCGCGCGGGCCGGGTGATCGGCTACGGCGCCGTCAGGTACTCGCCGTCCGGCCACGACGACACGGCGCACCTCCACCTGCTCGTGTCCCCGGGTGCCCGCCGCGCGGGCGTCGGTTCCACGCTCCTCGCCCGCCTGGAGGCGACGGCGCTCGGGCTCGGCGCCGCACACACGTACGCGTTCGTCAACGCCGACGGGGTGTCGCCCGGCTTCGCCGAGCACCGCGGCTACACCGGCGAGCACGTGCACCGGTTCTCCGGCTGCGACCCGCACGACTGCCCGCCTCCGCCGCCCACGCCGGACGGACTCACCGTCGTGCCGCTCGACGACATGACCGACCTGCCTGCCGTCTGGCGCGCACACCAGGCGACCGCCGAGGACGACCCGAGCGGGTCGACGCCGCGGATGCCGTATGCCGTGTGGCTGCGGGAGTTCTGGGACTACCCCGACCACGAGCCGGCCCTCGGCGTCGCTGTTCTCGACGGCACGACGCTCGCGTCGTACACGATGACGCAGGCGGACCCCGACCTGCACCGGGCCTGGTCGACGATGACGGGCACGCCGCCCAGCTACCGCGGACGCGACCTGGCGAAGCTCGCGAAGGCGACCGCCCTGCGCGCCGCCGCGGCCCGCGGCTACTCTGGCGCGACGACCGGCAACGACCTCGCCAACGCGCCGATGCTCGCGGTCAACGACTGGCTCGGCTACCGCGAGGTCGCCCGCGCATACTCCATGACCAGACCCCTGACCTGACGTCGTGGTCGAGACTGCGGGCATGGAGTTCTTCTGCTATCACCGCGACCGATCCGGCTCCGCAGCGTTGCGCGACGAGATGCTGGAGGAGCACTGGTCCTACATGGACCGGTACGCGGCGCAGATGATCGCCCGCGGTCCGACGTTCGTCGACGGCGGCAACACGCCCTCGGGGAGCGTGCACATCGTGGACCTGCCCGATCCCGTCGCGGCCCGCGCGTTCGCCTTCGACGAGCCCAACTACCAGGCCGGCGTGTACCGCGACGTGCTGCTGCGGCGATGGCGCAACACGCTGGGGCGGACCATGTGGGACTTCCCCGGCGGCCGCTCGGGTGGCGACCGGTACCTGGTGCTCGGTCTGGGAGAGGGGCGGGCCGCCGATCTCGCCGGACCGCCCGACCGGGACGAGCTGATCGCGTACGGGCCGCTGCTGTCCGACAGCGGCGCCACCTGGCTGGGTACGGCGGCGCTGCTCCGTGCGCCGGACCCGGACACGGCCCGTACCGTCATGACCCAGGACCGGCACGCCGATATCGAGGTGCACCGCTGGCAGTTCGGCGGGCGCCCGTCCTGACCCGGGGCCTCCCGCTATCGCGATGGTCCGCGACATGACATGGCATTACCGGTCGCGAAGCGGGGCAACCCGGGCATTCGACCAGGTAGTGCCATGTGAAGTGCGGTCGACGCCTCGTTGCGGTGGCGGCGTCGGGCGCTGCGGCTGGTCACTGGTGAGGCGGGAGCGGACGACGCGGGCGGGGACGCCGCAGGCGATGGCGTAGTCGGGGACGTCCCTCGTCACGACGGAGTTGGCGCCGACCACGCCGCCGCGGCCGATCTCGACCCCGCGCAGCACGGTGGCCTTGGTGCCGATCCACACGTCGGGCCCGATCCGCACGGGACGCTTCACGATGCCCTGGTCCTTGATCGGGACGGTGAGGTCGTCCGTCCGGTGGTCGAAGTCCGCGATGTACACATTGTCGGCGACCAGCGTGGCGGCGCCGACCTCGACGTCGAGGTAGCAGTTCAGGCTGATGTCCTGGCCGAAGACGGTCTTCTCCCCCACACGCAGGTTGCCCTCGTGACAGCGCAGCGCGGTGCGGTCGCCGAAGTGCGTCCACCGGCCGAGGACCATGCGTCCGTAGCCCTTGCGCGCATACACCTCGGTGCGACGGCCGAGGAAGACGAACCCCTCGGTGACGACGTGCGGGTGCCGGAGCCGCAGCCGGAGGAAGCGGAGGTAGCGGACGAGGTAGAACGGGGTCCACGCCCGGTTGCGGACGACCCAGCGCAGCGACGCCCAGGTGAGGAAGCGCGCCTGCCGTGGGTCCCTGCGGCTCACCATGGTCGACCACGGTAGCGCGGCCTGGCACCGTGAGGGGCACCCTCACGGTGCCAGGCCGCGGTGAGGGTGCCCTCCACGGGTGGGCGGGCTGCGGGTCTGCGGGCCGGCGCCGGTGCCGGCGACCGCGGGTCCCTAGTCGCGGACCGCGCGCAGGGAGTAGAGCAGCGGCACGCGCGGGCGGCCCTCGGGCAGGCGGCACCAGCCGTTGCCCGCGTCGGGCATGTCCGCGAACCGCCGCCAGGGCAGGATGTCGTGCTCGACCAGCGACACGATCCGCAGGTCCGCCCCGACCAGGGCGTTCACGACCTCGTCGAGGCCGTGTGCCCACTGGTACGTGACGGTGTTCTCGGTGAGCGCGTCGCCGTCGGTGTACGTGTGCGGCCCGTCGAACCGGTGCGCGCCGCGGCCGCCGAGGTAGTCGTACGCCACCGCGAGACCCTCGTCCGGCTGCTCGTCGGCGAGCGACCCGAGCAGCGGGTGGAACTCGACGAGGTGCAGGAGGCCGCCCGGGCGCAGCAGGTCGGCGACCACGCGCGCCCAGCGGTCGAGGTCGGGCAGCCAGACCAACGAGCCCTTGCCGGTGTAGACGACGTCGAACCGTTCACGGCCGAGCACGTCGGCGGCGTCGTACACGTTCGCCGCCTCGTACCTGACGTCGACACCGCACTCGGCCGCGAGCGTCCGCGCCGACGCGACGGACTCCGGGGAGAGGTCGACGCCGACCGCGCGGGCGCCGGCCCGTGCGAGGCAGACGGTGTCGGTGCCGATGTGGCACTGCAGGTGCACGAGGTCGCGGCCCTCGAGCGGGCCGAGCTCGTCGTACTCGAACGGAGCGAGCCGATCGGCGCCGGCACGCAGGCCGGCGAGGTCGTAGAAGTCGCTGGCGACGTGGACGGACGTACGGGTGTCCCAGTTGCGGGCGTTGACCCGCATCATCTCGGCGGTGTCGTGCTCCACCGGTCCTCCAGAGTTCGCTACGGTGCCGCCCCGGTCACCATAACGTTGTAGAAGACCTCCGGCGGCATGATTTTGGCGAGCACGGCCCGGTCGAACGCCGACAGCGCCTGCCAGCCGCGGTACGCGAACATCGCCCAGTTCCAGCCCAGCCGCTCACGGTTGACCACCGACTCGAACGTGCGCACCGGCCAACCGAAGAACGCTGCCGCGAGCTCCTCGGTCTTCGTGTCCACGTCGACCGCGCCGGCGCGCAGGCACGTGCGGGCCAACTGCTCGGGGTCGAACGTGTGCAGGTCGACGACCCACTCGAGCGCGGCCGCCTCCGACTGCTCGGCGAGCTCGGCCTTAGGCCGCCCCCAGGTCTCGCGCAGCCCGGGCAGCCCGGTGATCCTGGTCGTCGCCCACCACGTCAGCCGACCGAGGCGGCGCGCGTAGAAGTCGCCGATCGTCGTCGGCTCGCCGGCGAAGACGAAGCGCCCACCGGGCTTGAGGACGCGGACGACCTCGCGCATCGCCTGCTCGACGTCGGGGATGTGGTGCAGCACCGCGTGCCCGACCACGAGGTCGAACGTGTCGTCGTCGTACGGGATGCGCTCGGCGTCGGCGACCCGCCCGTCGATCGTGAAGCCCAGTTGCTCCGCGTTGCGCTTCGCGGCCTCGACCATGCCGGAGCTGATGTCGGTGACGTGTCCCTCCTGGAGCACGCCGGCCTGGCGCAGGTTGAGGAGGAAGAAGCCGGTGCCGCAGCCGAGCTCGAGCGCCTTGGCGTACGGCCACCCGTCGGTGCCGGCGACGGCGGCGAACCTGTCGCGCGCGTACGCGATGCAGCGTTCGTCGAAGGAGATCGACCACTTGTCGTCGTAGTGCTCGGACTCCCAGTCGTGGTAGATCGTGTTGGCCTGCTTGGGGTCCTGGCTGACGGTGTCGTAGTCGAACGTTGTCACGAGCCGTCCTCCGAAGTGAGCATCGCAGCGGTCCGAAGCGCCCTCCACGACCGCACGACCACAGAGCGAGGAGCGGAGCGGAGGTGGACGGCGGGATATGCCGGCTTGGATTGGCTCACCATCACCGTCCCTTGAACTCTGGCGCGGACTTGCCGACGAACGCGGTGAAGCCCGCGGCCTTGTCGTCGGTGGCGAACAGCCCGGCGAAGTGGGCGCGCTCGATCTCCAGGCCGGTGTCGAGGTCGACCTCGACACCGCGGTCGATCGCGTCCTTGGCGGCGGCGAGCGCCACTGCGGGGCCGGACGCGAACTGCGCCGCCCACGCGCGCGCGGTCTCGTAGACCTCCGCGGCGGGCACCACCTTGTCGACGAGGCCGATGGCCGACGCCTCCTCGGCGGTGACCTGACGACCGCTGAAGACGAGGTCCTTCGCCCGGGCAGGGCCGACCAGGCGGGTGAGTCGCTGCGTGCCGCCGGCGCCGGGGATGATGCCGAGCAGGATCTCCGGCTGGCCGAGCTTCGCGTCGTCGGCCACCACCCGGAAGTCGCAGCACAGCGCCAGCTCGCAGCCGCCGCCGAGCGCGTAGCCCGTGATCGCCGCGATCACCGGCTTGGGGATGCGCGCGACCCGGGTGAACGCGGCCTGCAGATCACGGGAGTGCGCCGCCATCTCGGCGTACGACATGGCGTCCATCTCCTTGATGTCCGCCCCGGCCGCGAAGACCTTCTCGCCGCCGTAGACCACCACCGCGCGGACGTCGTCGCGTGTGGCGCACTCGGCCGCCGCCTCGCCGATCTCGGCCTGCATCTGCCGGTCGAGCGCGTTCATCTTCGGACGGTCAAGCCGGACGGTGCCGACCCCGTCGGCGACCTCGACCCGTACGAACTCCATGCCAGCTCCAGCCCATCTCCTACCCGGCGGTAACCACGCGAGCGTACCGGGCCCCGGAATGCGTCGCCCTGGTGCTCGCGTGATGAGAGACTTCTCCCATCGCGGAAAGGGGGAGCATGATGGCGGACAACGATGGACGGCAACCGAATCCGGAGAAGGAGCACCGCACGGTCTCCCGGATCGCGTCCATCCTCGAGGCGGCGGCCCACACCAGGGACGGCGTCCGGCTGAGCACGATCGCCGACGAGCTCGACGCGCCCAAGTCGTCCGTGCACGGGCTCCTCAAGGGACTGGTCGCCGTCGGCTACCTCACCGAGCAGGGCGGCGGGTACGTGATCGGCCCCGCCGTGCAGATGCTCGTCCAGGCCGCGGAGCAGCCACCGCTCACCGGGCGGGCGCGGCCGGTGATGAGCCGGCTGCACCGGCTCTTCGACGAGACCGTGATCCTCGGGACGCGGGCGGGCGACTCGATCCTCTACCTGAGCTCGATCGAGTCCACGCAGCTGGTGAAGTACTCGCCGCCGATCAACAAGCGGCGGCCGCTCCTGCCCACGAGCATGGGCAAGGTCTACCTCGCCGAGCTGCCGCCACGGCAGCTCGACCGCTACCTGCGCAGGCAGGTGCCGGAGGCCACGGCACGCGCGGCGTACCTCGAGGAGCTCGAGGAGATCCGCGGCACCGGCGTCGCGTTCAACCACGCCGAGACCGTGCCGGGCGTGTTCGGCGCCGCGTCCGGCATCCGGCAGGCCGGTCGTCTCATCGGCTGCCTCACCATCGCCGGCCCTCTGGAACGCCTGCAGGCACAGGAGAAGGCCATCGGCACGGCCGTGAAGAGCGCCGCGCGCGACGTCTCTGACCGCCTCCGCTGACGTGTCTCCCGGTCACCGCGACCGAACCCGTGAGGGGCACCCTCACGGTGCCAGGACACGGTGAGGGTGCCCCTGACGGGTCGGAGGACACGGTGAGGGTGCCCCTCACGGGTCGGATCAGCACAGGCCGCGCGCGTGGCGGTCCAGGGCCTCGCGGTGGTCGGGGTGGGCGACCGCGGTCAGGCGCCGCGCTCGCTCGCCGAGGGTGCATCCGGCCAGGTGCGCGACGCCGTACTCGGTGCAGACGACGTCGACGTCGGTGCGCAGGGTGGTGACGACGCCCGCGTCGAGCCGGGCCACGATCCGCGAGCGCGTGCGCGTCGTCGCCGGGAGCGCCACGACGGCCAGGCCGCGTTCGGCCGCCGCGCCTGCTCGTACGTAGTCGACGTGCCCGCCGACGGCTCCGGCATAGCTGCCGCCGACGGTCTCGGCGTTGACCTGGCCGGTGAGGTCGACCTCGACCGCGGAGTTGACCGAGACGAAGTCGGCGAACCTGCGCAGCGACTCCGCCCCGTGGGTGTCGTCGAGCGGGCGCACGGCGAGGGCGTCGTTGCGGTCCGCCCAGTCGTACAGCCGCCCGCTGCCGTACAGCAGCCCGCCGACCGTGACGCCCGCGTCGACCGGCTTGCGTGCGTTGGTGACCGCGCCGCACTCGACGAGGTCGAGGACGCCGTCGGTGACCAGACCGGAGTGCACGCCGAGATCGCGGTGGCCGCGCAACGCGGCGAGCACCGCGTCCGGCACGCGGCCGATGCCGTACTGCAGGACGGCGCCGTCGGGGACGAGCTCGGCCACCCGCTGCGCGACCGCGCGCTCGACGTCGTTCGGCTCCCCCGGGTCACGCGTCGGCAGGGGCCGGGAGGTGTGCACGGCCAGGTCGATCCGTTCGGCGGGCAGCATGGTGTGGCCGAGTGTGTACGGCATCTGGTCGTTGACCTCGGCGGCGACCACCCGGGCACGCGCGAGCGCGGCGGGCAGGCCGGCGACCGTCACGCCGAGGCTGTGCCGGCCGTGCCGGTCGGGAGGCGAGCACTGGACGAGGACGGCGTCGACGGGCACGGTGCCGCGTGCGATGAGCGCGGGCAGGGTCGACAGCTGGCAGGGCAGCACCTCGTCCGGACGTGCGCGGGCGAGGGCGCCGTTGGCGCCGTACCCGCCGAGCATCGTCACCCGTAGCGAATCGGCGTGCTCGGGCCGGATCGTCTCCCGCGTCGTGTAACCGAGCAGCACCGTGACGCCGCCGAGGGCGTGCCGCTGCTCGACGAGCGCCTCGGTCAGGGCGAACGGTTCCGCCGCCCCCTCGCCGACGAAGACGTGGTCACCTGCGCGCAGGACGCGACCGAGGTCGGGTACCTGCCCCGACGTCACGTCAGGACCCCGGCCTCGCGCAGCTCCGCGACCCGGGACGCCGTCGCGCCGAGTCGGCCGGTGAGGATCTCGTCGGTGTGCTCGCCGAGCGCAGGCCCCGGTGCCGTCACCTCGGGGAACGCACCACCGAGCCGCCACGGCAGCCGCGACACCGTCACGTCGCCGAGCCACGGCGACTTCACCTCCGTGAGCAGGTCGGCGCTGGTCCACGGGGAGTCGCGCAGGTCCGTCATCTCGACCGCGGGCTCGTCGTCTCGCAACGGTGTCAGGCCGTCGCTCCCGACGCCGAGCTGCGCGTCGACGAGGTTGCCCCCGTTGGCGAGGATCGCGCTCTCGTGCTGGGAGAGCACGACGTGGCTGCCCACTCCCCTGCTCCGTCGCGCCCACAGCCCGGCGAGCACCAGCAGCAGCCCCTGGCTCGCGGCGTTGGCGTCGGAGAAGCCGTACGTCATCATCCCGATCGACGACTCGCCGGGATAGCGCACCAGCGACTCGACGCCCGCGCCCGCGGTGAGCACCGGCGCGTACGCGCGGAGCCCCGCGGTGGTCGGGTGGGCCCGGTAGCCGCGCATGGACACGTAGACGCAGCCGGGGTTGGCCTCGTGGACCACGTGCGGCGCGATGCCGAAGCGGTCCATGACGCCGGGGCTGAGGTTCTCGATGATGACGTCGGCCCGCGCCGCCAGCTTCGCCAGCTCCGCGCGGCCGTCGTCGGTGCGCAGGTCGAGCGCGATGCTGCGCTTCCCCCTGTTGCAGGCATGGAAGTACGGCGTGACCTCGAGCCGGGGCGCGTCGTCGGGCAACACGGCCCCCGTCGGCCTGCCGCGCAGCCGGGTGTTGTCCGGCCGCGTCGCGCTCTCGACCTTGATGACGGTGGCGCCCAGGTCGACCAGCCCGACGCTCACCGCCGGTCCCGACCATACCCAGGACAGGTCGAGCACGACGACGTCGCGCAGCGGCTTGTCGTCCGCCGCGCCGCCGACCTCGCTGACGTCGAACGGTTCGCGCAGCGTGCGGACGCGGGTGCCGTCGACGTCGGACTCCCGCCACCGGTCGGCCAGCGACGGCAGGTCGAGCACCTCGCCGGGGGTAAGCACCGGTCCGCCGGGGAACCCGAACTCCGAGGCGATGCGGTTCAGGTCGGCACGCGTGTGCGACGTGAGCCACGGCGCCATCCGGTCGTCGACCTCCTGCGGGTAGTCCTTCGCCATGGCACGCAGGTCGTGGTACCGCGGGTCCGCAGCCCATTCCGGCGAGCCCATCGCGGTGACGAGGGTCTCCCAGTCGCGCCTGGTACGCCCGATCAGGCAGTACTGGCCGTCCGCGACGTCGAAGAGGCTGTACGGGTAGCAGCCGCCGCTCCCACTCGCCCGCCGGCCGGCACGCTCCCAGCGCGCGCCGTACGGCAGGTAGAGGTTCGCGTTGGTCACCGCGCTCCAGGCGACGACGTCGACCGCCGCGACCTCCACCTCGGTCTCGCCGCGCAGCAGCGCGGCGACGCCGGCGCCGGCCACGTGGCTGCCGACCATGTGGTCGAGCGCGCCGTCCGGCAGCGGGAGTGCCGGCCGGTCGGGCTCCCCGATCGCCACCGCGACGCCGCTGGCACCCGACAGCCTGCGCTCGTCCATCGCCATCCGGGGTTCGGGCGCGGTCGTGCCCGTGCCGGCGAAGCGTACGGTCGCGGTCGCCGTCACGCCGGAGTCGTCGGCGCCCTGCTCGACGATGCGCAGGTCGGCGTGCACGGGACCGTCGCCGCCGTCGTACTCGCCGAGCCACGCCCGCTCCCGTGCCGTCGGAGCGGTGTGGCGGCGCAGGACGACGTCGGCCCCGAGGTCGGCGTACCAGCGCGCGGTCGCGTGCAGCGCCCGCGCATCGCCGACGACGGCGACCTTCAACCCGGACAGCGGTGCGGACACAGGCATCCTCCTCCTTCGGGCGTCAGTACGAACGGGGCAGCCCGAGCGCGTGCTGGGCGAGGTAGTTGAGCACCATCTCCTGGCTGATCGGCGCGATCTGCATGAGCCGCGCCTCGCGGAAGTACCGCTCGACGTGGTACTCCTTCGCGTACCCCATGCCGCCGTGTGTCTGCACGGCCCGGTCGGCCGCGAAGAACCCCGCGTCGGCGCACAGCAGCTTCGCCATGTTGGCCTCCCTGCCGCACGGCTCGCCCCTGTCGTAGAGCCACGCCGCCTTGCGCGCGACGAGCTCCGCCGCCTCCAGCCGCGCGTCGGCCTCGGCCAGCGGGAAGGCGATCCCCTGGTTCTGCCCGATGACCCGGCCGAACACCTCACGGGTCGCCGCGTAGTCGACCGCCCGGCGCAGCGCGGCGCGGCCGATGCCCACCGCCTCGTGCGCCAGCAGGATGCGTTCGGGGTTGAGCCCGTCGAGCAGGCAGCGGAAGCCCTTGCCCTCCTCGCCGAGTCGGGCGGACGCCGGCACCCGGAGGTCGTCGATGAACACCTCGTTGGACGCCACCGCGTTGCGGCCCATCTTCGGGATCGGCCTGATGTCCATCGCGTCACGGTCGACGTCGACGAGGAACAGGGTGAGGCCGTCGGTCGGCTTCTCGACCTGGTCGCGCGGTGTCGTGCGGGTGACGAGCATCATCTTCTGGCTCTCACCCGCCTTGGTGATCCACACCTTGTGCCCGTTGATCACGTAGTCGTCGCCGTCGCGTCGCGCCTCGGTGCGCACGCGGGTGGTGTCGGTGCCCGCGTCGGGCTCGGTGACGGCGAAGCAGACGTGCAGGTCGCCCGCGACGACCTTCGGCAGGACCTCCGCGCGCAGCTCTGCGGCGCCGTGCTTCACCACGACGTTGATGCCGAAGATGGTGAGGTGCATGCTGCTGCACCCGTTCATCGCCGCGCCGGACGCGGCGACCTCCTGCAGCAGCAGGGCGGCCTCGGACACGCCCATCCCGCCGCCGCCGTACTCCTCGGGGATCGCGATGCCGAGCCAGCCGGCGGACGCGAACGCGGCGTAGAAGTCCCACGGGAACTCGTGCAACGCGTCGCGCTCGGCCCAGTAGTCGTCGTCGAACCGGCCGGCGAGGTCGCGAACGGCCTCGCGCAGCTGCCGGTGCTCGTCGCTCAGCGCGAAGTCCATGGCACGCTCCTCCCGCCGCTGTCGAGCGCGGGCGACGCCGACCGCAGCCTGCCCATCACGGCACCGTCTCTACGTACCGGGAAGACGACGTGCCGCTCACCGTCCTTCTCCTGCACGAGCTCGTCGCCGGCGGCCACGGCGGCGTCGGCCACCTCGGTCAGCGACCGCACGGGCGTCACCGGGACGTTCGTGCCGGCGAGGCGTTCGAGCCAGTCCGCCAGCGTCTTCCTGCCGAAGGCGTCGCGGACCAGCAGGTGCAGCTCGTCGGGATGGCGCGTGCGGTCGGCGAACCGCTCGTCGGCCAGCCGCGGCTCGACCTCGGCGAGCACCTGCCTGGTCGCCTCCCAGAACCCGTCCTCCACCGCACCGAGCGCGAGGCGCCGCCCGTCCGCGGTGCCGAACACGTCGTTGGTCGGGTAGAGGTGCCGCCTGTCGTCGGCCTCGCGGACGAGCCGCGAGCCGCCGCGCGCCGACGCCCACGCGGTCATCACGTCGGTCATGCTCACGTCGAGGTGGCACCCGCGGCCGCGACGGTCCCTGTCGTGCAGCGCCGCGAGCACCGCGACCACGGCGAAGCTCGACGACGCCAGGTCGGCCATCGGGACGCCTGGCCTGCGCGCCTCCTCGCCCCAGTGCCCGGGGAACGACAGCGCACCGGACGCGGCGAGGTAGTTGAGGTCGTGGCCGGGGACCTGCCGGTCGGCGCCCTCCCCCTGGCCGAACCCGGTGATCGAGCAGTAGACGATCCCCGCGTTGACGGCGGCCACGTGCTCGTACCCGATGCCCAGCCGGTCGACGACGCCGGGACGGTAGCCCTCGACCAGCACGTCGGCGTCGCGAGCGAGGTCGAGGAACGCGCGCCTGCCCTCGTCGCTCTTCAGGTCGAGGACGATGCCGCGCTTGTTGCGGTTCGACACGGTGAAGACGTCGCCGCGGATCGTGCGCCCGCCGTCACCACCGGGCGGCTCCACCTTCGTCACGTCGGCACCGAGGTCCGCGAGCACCTGCGCCGCCCACGGGCCGGGCAGCAGCTGCGAGACGTCGAGCACGCGCACGCCGGAGAGCGGGCCTGGATCGGCGTCGTTCACCTCACCCATCGGCAACCCCCTCGTTCGCCTCGGCCGCGGCCAGTACCGTGCGCGCCTGGACGAGCACCGGCTCGTCGACCATCAGCCCGTCGTGCGCGACGACGCCGCTGTCGGAGTCGACGGCAGCGAGCACGCGCCGTGCCCACGCGACCTGCTCGGGCGTCGGCGCGAACGCGGACCTGATCACGGGCACCTGGCTCGGATGGATCGCGGCCTTGGCCTGGTAGCCGGACGCGACGGAGTCGGCGGCCTCTGCGGCGAGGCCGTCGGTGTCAGCGATGGCGAGGTAGACGCCGTCCAGGGCCACCTTGCCGTGCGCGCGGGCGGCGAGCAGGGTCGTCGCGCGGGCGTGCTCGACGACACGCCGGTACCGACCCTCGTCGTCGCGGCTCGACCGGCCGCCGAGCGACGCGACGAGGTCCTCCGCGCCCCACATCAGGCCGACGCAGTTGCCGACCGCGGCGAGGGCCTCGGCCGCCAGCACGCCGCGTGCCGACTCGCAGATCGCCACGACGCTCAGCGGCGCGAGGCCGGCGACGTCCTCGGGCCGCTCGGCTTTGGGCAGCACCACGGTGGTGACCGCGGTGCCGGCCAGCGCCTCCAGGTCGGCGCGGCCCGCGTCGGTGTCGGGCGGGTTGACGCGCACCATCGTCCGCGCCGGGTCGAGCACACCGCTCGCGAACCCCTCCGCGACCTGGCGGCGCGCGTCGTCCTTGGCACCGGGCGCGACCGCGTCCTCCAGGTCGACGATCACCGAGTCAGCCGCCCGCAACGCCTTGGCGTACCTGTCCGGCCGGTCCCCAGGACAGAACAGGACCGCCGGCCCCCGCAGCGCACTCATTGGTCCACGCACCCGCTTCCTCGCTCCCCTACGGCAGGCGTCGCGACAACGTCCTGCCCGGTCTCCCAGGAGTCGCGACCCCTACCTCCGCCTCGCTCGTCAGCTCCTCTGCTCACTGGGCACCCTCCGGCTCACGCATCATCAGCGCCGTGCGCCGCGCGGACGCCACGACCTCGCCGCGCTGGTTGCGCGCCCGGTGCTCGAACGTCACGACGCCCGCGGACGGACGCGACCTCGAGTCGCGCACCGCCACGATCTCGGTCTCCGCGTAGAGCGTGTCGCCGACGAACACCGGCGCGGGGAAGCTCACCTCGCCGAACCCCAGGTTGGCCACCGTGGTCTCCTGGGTCAGGTCGGCGACCGACAGGCCGACGAGGGTCGACAGCGTGAACATGCTGTTGACCAGCCGCTCGCCGAACTCCGTCCGCGACGCGAAGTGGGCGTCGAGGTGCAGGCTCTGCGGGTTCATGGTGAGCGTCGAGAAGAGCGTGTTGTCGGCCTCGCCGACCGTACGCCCTGGCCGATGCTCGTAGACCTCTCCGACCGCCAGCTCCTCGAGGTACCTGCCGCGCGACACGACCGCCACGTCAGGACCACTTCCGCTTGGGCCACACGACCTCGTCGGTCGCCTGGTCGTCCGGCCAGATCACGACCTTCTCCTCACCGCGCCACTGGATGCCGACGTACTTGTAGCCGGTCTGCTGACCCTTCTCGTTGACGTCGTACGTGCCCTGGACCGTGTCGACGGTCTTGGTGGCGAAGAACTCCCTGACCTTCTCACGGTCGGTACCACCGGCCTCGATCGCCGCCTGGGCCACCTCGCCCGCTGCGTACGCCGCCGCCGAGTGGTAGCTCGGCGCGCGCTTGAACTGCTTCTCGTACCCGGCCGTGAACTCCTCGTTCTTCGTCGTCTCGAGCTGCGGCTCCCACGACGAGCGGCCGATGATGCCGTCGACGTCCTCACCGAGGGCCTCGGCCGTGACCCCGTCGGCTGCCTGGATGAAGTGGTAACCCGGAGCGTCGAGCCCGGCGCCGATCATCTCCTTGGTCAGCGCGACGCTCGCCTCGTAGTACCCGCCCATCGAGATCGCGTCGGGCTTGAAGCCCTTCATCTTCTGCACGATCGAGCTGAAGTCGTGCGACTCGGACGGGTAGCTCAGCGACTGGACCTGCAGGCCGCTCTTCTTCGCCTCGGTCGACGCCCACTTCGCCGCGGCGACGGAGAAGCCCGCCTCCTCGTTGATGATCGTGATGCGCTTCGCCCCCTTCTCCTCGGCGATGTGCAGGAACGCCTCGTGGTCGTACGTCGAGCTCGGGAACGCCTGGAAGGTCCAGGTGAGCTTGCGCCGATCCCAGATCGCGGAGTCGGAGCCGATCGTCGCGAGCATCGGCACCTGCGACTGCTCGAGCGCCGCACCCATCGTGTCCGTCGCTCCGGAGCCGTACGGCCCCAGGATCATGAACACGTCGTCCTTGTCGACGAGGCTGCGGGCCAGCGTCGCGGCGACGGCGGGCTTGCTCTGGTCATCGCGGACCACGAGCTCGACCTTGCGGCCGTCGATGCCACCGGCGTCGTTGACCTCCTTGGCCCAGTACTCGTAGCCCTCGCGCACGTACTTCGCCGACGGCCCGAACACGCCGGTGAGCGAGAGCACGACGCCGATCTTGATCGGGTCCTCGTCGCTCCCGCCGGCTCCGCCGCCGCACGCCGCGGCCATCGCGGCGATCAGCACGATCGCGACGCCCACCCGCAGTCGCGTGCCCATCCCCCGGAGTCCGTTCGCAGTCATGTCCTGTCCTCCTGTCGCGTCTTCGCGACCTCGTCCTGCCGGTTGCCGTCCGCCCCGAGGTACAGGTCCCGCACCACGTCGTCGACCGCGTGCTCGTCCCCCGTCACGGTCCGGACGACTACGCCGAGATCGAGCACGCAGGTGCGGTTGGTGCTCTCCATCGCCTTCACGATGTTCTGCTCGACGAGCAGGATCCCCACGTCGGTGTCGCGTCGCAGCGCGTCGACGTAGGAGAAGATCTCGTCGACCACGACAGGTGCCAGCCCGGCCGACGGCTCGTCGAGGAGCAGCACGCGCGGCTCGGTCATCAGCGCACGCGCGATCTTCAGCTGCTGGCGCTCGCCCCCTGACAGGCCGCCCGCGGGATGCCCGGCCTTCGTCCGCAGCACGGGGAACGTGTCCATGCACGCGGCCATGCGATCGCGCACCCGCCCGCGGTCACGCAGCAGGTAGCCGCCCATGGCGACGTTCTCCCGCACCGACATATCGGGGAACAGGTCCTGCCCCTGCGCGACGTACGCGCAGCCGCGGCCGAGCACCTGGTGCGGGCGCAGCCCGCCGATCTCCTCACCGGCGAGCAGGATCGACCCGCGTCGCGGCCGGAGGAACCCGGCGACCGCCTTGAGCACCGTCGACTTGCCCGCGCCGTTGGCACCGATGAGCGCGAGCGACTCACCCGCGTGCACCGTGAGGTCGACGCCGCGCAGCACGGTGAACGCGCCGTACGCCACCTCGACGTCACGCAGCTCGAGCACCGCACCCGGTGCCGTCTGCTCAGACATGGCCGGCTCCGAGGTATTCGGCGACGACCCGCTCGTTCCTGCGCATCTCGTCGGGGGTGCCCTCGGCGAGCAGGCGTCCCTGCGCCAGGCAGAAGACCCGCGTGCACAGGTCGAGCAGCAGCGCCATGTCGTGCTCGATGATGACGAACCTGCTGCCCTGGTCGGCGAGTCGCCTGAGGTGACCGGCGATCTCGCCGCGCAGGTCCGGGTGCACGCCGGCCGCCATCTCGTCGAGCAGGACCAGCTCGGGTCGCCGCAGCAACGCGCGGGCCAGCTCGACGAGCTTCTGCTGGCCGATCGACAGCTCGCCCGCGCGGCGGTCGACCACCCCGGTGAGCCGCAAGAGCGTGAGCAGCTCCTCCGCCCGGTCGCGTGCCTCGCGACGGCTCATCCCGCCCGATACGGCGAGGAGGTTCTCCGCGACGGTCATGCGGCCGAAGACTCGCGGGCTCTGGAAGGTCCGGCCGAGGGCGACGACACGCCGACTCCGCCGGCGCAGCGCCGTGCCGCCCACCGTCCCGCGCGACGCCTTGCACAGACCCGTCACCAGGTTGAAGAACGTGCTCTTGCCCGAGCCGTTCGGTCCGATGAGGCCCCAGAGATGGTGCTCGTCGGTGACGTTCAGGGTGAGGCCGTCGAGCGCGCGGACGCCGCCGAAGGTGACCTCGACGTCCTGGGCGCTCAGCAGTGTCGTCGTCATGAGCCGGCCCCCTCGCCCTGCGGCCGCCGGCGCCGTACCCGCGTGACGAGGCGCCGCACCAGGCCGGCCAGGCCCTCGGGCGCCGCCAGCACCACGACGACGAGGACGAGGCCGAGCAGCGCCAACTGCAGCTCCGAGCCGAGGTTGGTCAGCAGCTCCTGTGACACGGCGTAGACGACCGCCATGGCCGGGGCGCCGAACGCCGTGCCCATGCCGCCGACCAGGGAGATCACCAGCGGCTCCACCGAGCTCTGCACGCTGAAGACCGACGGCGGGAAGACCGTGGCGAGGAAGAAGCCGTGCACCGCACCAGCCGCGCCGGCGAACAGCGAGCTCACCGCGAACGCCGTGAGCTTCAGCCGTACGGTCGGCACGCCGGAGACCGACGCGGCGACCTCGTCCTCCCTGATCGACAGCAGCTGCAGCCCCGGGCGTGCGTGCCGGAGCAGCACGACGAGCACGGTGGCGACACCCGCGACGAGCACCATCGCGACCACGAGCGACGACATCGGCTGCAGCACCTTGGAGGCGAGTCCCTGCGGACCGCCCGTGATCCACGCCATCTTCTGCGCCAGCAGCAACGCCGCCGCCTGGAAGAAGATGGTGGCGAACGCGAAGGCGATGCCGTGTAGCCGCAGGCTCGGCAGCCCGATCACCATCGAGGCGACCAGCGCCGCCGCCATGCCGGCGAGGATCGCGCCGCCGAAGCCCGCGCCCGCGTTGGACGCGATGATGCCGGCGTAGCTACCGAGGCCGATCAGCGCGCCGTGCGCGAACGAGACGTAGCCGGTGAAGCCGGAGATGATGTTCCACGACTGGCCGACCGCGGTGAAGAACGCGACGGTGTAGACGATCGTCATCGCGTAATTGCTCAGCCCGATCGACGGCACCAGGCAGCCGGCGAGGGTGAGCGCGCCGACGACCGCGAGGCCGACGACCGTGCCGCGCCGGTGCGACTGCCAGACCACGGGCGCGCGCCTGGCGACGGGGCGTTCGGTGACGGACGCCATCATGTCGTTCGCCCGCCGGCGAGTCCCTGGGGGCGGACGAACAGCAGCACGAACAGCAGCGCGTACACGACGAGGCGCGCCCAGGTGTCGTCGAGCGCGTATCCGACGCCGACCTGCACGAGGCCGACGACCACGCCGCCGCCGATCGCGCCGACGAGGCTGCCGAGCCCGCCGAGCACGACGATGACGAAGCCGATGAGCAGCCACTGCCGGCCGAGCTCCGGCGTCGTCACGAAGCTCATGCTCAGCACCGAGCCTGCGGCGGCGCCGAGCCCGCCGCCGAGCCCGAACGCGACCGCGTCCATCCGCCGCAGGTCGATGCCGCACGCCGCGGCGGCGTCCCTGTGCTGGGCGACCGCGCGCATCGCTGAGCCCGTACGCGTGAAGCGCAGGAACGCGGTGACGGCGGCGACGAGCAGCACGCAGAGCGCCACGACCAGCAGGTCCTCGGTGGCCACCGTGACCCCGGCGACGTGGATGCCGCCGGACAGCACCTCCGGGTAGCTCCGGTAGTCACCGGAGAAGGCGAACGTGATGAGGCCGAGGCCCACCACCGACAGCCCGTACGTCAGCAGCAGGCCGTCGAGCGGCGGGCGGTCGGCGACCCGGCTCAGCACGAGTCGCTGGGTGGCGAACCCGAGCGCGATGCCCACGACGATCGCGAGCACGACGCCGACGAGCGCGGGGCCGCCGGCCTTGGCGACGAAGAAGTACGTGACGTATCCGCCGAGCGTGATGAACTCCGCGTGCACGAAGTTCACGACGCCCATCACGCCGAAGACGAGGGCGAGGCCGAGGGCGACGACCGCGAGCAGAGCGCCGAGGGCGAGGCCGTTCGTCACCAGTTGCAGTGCCAGGCCCATCAGGCCCTCCAGGCATGCGTACAGATCGGGGCGTTCACATATGCGAACACATCGGACGCTTTGTCGAAACTAGACGGTCGGCGGCCGGCGGGTCAAGAGGATCCGTTGCCCTGCCGACGCGCCGGCAGCTCGACGATCGCGGTCCCCCTGGCGGACTCCTCCCCGTCCTGGCTGTGCGCGCGCAGCGCGATCGTCACCCGGCCGGTGCCGGTGTCGACACCGGTGACCGTCCCCGCACACGCGACGAGCTCGCCGATCAGGTTGTGCCTGCGCACCTGGACGTCCAGCTCGACGAGGTGCCCGTCGTCACCCATCCAGTCGGTGGCCACGTGCCCCATCCACGACACGCGCTCCGGCCCGTAGTCGTACGCCCCCGGCACGCCGACGCGGCGCGCCAGGTCGGGGTCCCAGTGCACCCGCTCGGGCGGCTCGGGCACACCCATCTCGTTGGGGATCGCGAGTGCCGGGTGGTTCTCGTACAGCTCGAACGCGTGCCCGTGCGCGCGGACGTAGAGGCCGCCCCAGCCGAGCAGGTACGACACGGCGGTCGTCGCGGTGTAGGGGCCCTTGATGAGCTCGGGCACCTCGTCGCCGACGGAGACGCTGTCGACGTACCGGACCTCGGCGCCGCGCCTGCGGGCCTCCTGCGCACGGTACTTCTCGCCGATCTCCTGCATCTGCTCGGGCGTCCAGTGCATCTCGCCCAGCGTCTCGTGGTCGTACTTCTTGCGTTCCCGCGCGGCATCGCGCTCGGTGCGGAAGCAGTACGACTCGGCGGTCGCCACGAGCTCGTCGTGCTGGTCGTGGAAGTTGACCTCGTAGACCTGCTGGATCGACCGACCCGCGAACCTGCTCGGCCGCTCGATCAGGTCCTTCAGGTGGGCGCGGCCGCGCACCCGGTCGCCGAGCGCGAGCCGGCGGTGCCACCGGAACGTCGTGCCCGCGAACATCGCGTGCACGCCGGGCAGGCCGCTCACGTAGCCGCTGAGGATCCGGTCGGCGGCGAACAGGATGCTTGGCGGCGCGAACGTGCCGTACGCGGGCCGGTAGTCGGGATCGACCCACAACGGGTTCTGGTCGCCGATCCCGTACGCGTAGTGGCGGATCGCGTCGGCGGTCAGCTCCTCCACGTACGGACGACCCCGGCGCACCTCCTGCCCCTTGGTCTCCGCCAGTCGTTCGAGGGCCGAGTCGGTGATCTTCCCGAACTCGGTCACGAGCGGCATCGCCGACGTCATACGTTCACCACCTGTACGTATATATGAACACCAATTCGCAAGTAGGAACGACGGTAAGACGCCGTCGCACGCGAGTCAACGGTTGCCGCCGACTTGTCAGAACCTCAGCGGGTCATGACCTGCTGAGGTTCTGACACGTCGGCGGGTCAGGGGCGGTTGGCGACGTTGGCCTGGCGCGTGCGCTCGGTGTGCTGGCGCATCAGGTCCCTGGCCCGGTCGGCGTCGTGGGCGGCCAGGGCGTCGATGAGGACGTCGTGCTCGTCCCACGACGACTCACCGCGGTTGCGCACGACGGGCCGCAGGTACCAGCGGATGCGGTCGTCGAGCGAGGCGATCATCCGGCACAGCATCGCGTTGCCCGCGTGCTCGGCGATCCGGCGGTGCAGCTCGGAGTTCGTCGCGACCACGAGGTCGTACTCGCCGCGCAGCACCGCCGCCCGGCCGCGCGCCGACACCTCGCGCAGCTCCGCGACGTCGTCGTCGGTGACGGCGCAGGACGCCAGCGCCGCCGCCTCGCTCTCCAGGGCCGCGCGGACGCCGAACACCTCGCCGACCTCGCCCACGGTCGGTGCGTGCACGAACGCGCCGCGACCGGGCCGCAGCTCCACCCAGCCCTCGGCCTGCAACGCCTGCAGCGCCTCGCGCACCGGTCCCCTGCTGACCCCGAGCCGGTCGGCCACCTCGGCCTCGACGAGGTGCTGGGCCGGGGCGAGCACGCCACTGACGATGAGGTTGCGCAACGCCTCCTGCACCTGGTGCCGCAGCGGCACGGGCCGGGCGACCGGGGTCATCGCGTGGAATCCCGTGCCGCCTTCCCGCACCCCGGACATCGACTCGGCGCGCTCGTCAGCTCCTGCGCTCAGCGACCCGGCGCGCCCGCTTCCTCCCTCCCCTCCGGCAGGCGCCGCGGCCGCGCCCCCACCGGACCAGGAGGCGTCGCGACCCCTACCTCCGGCTCGCTCGTCAGCTCCTGCGCTCACCGGACCTACCGCCCCACCGCGTAGCCCTGCATGCCGCGCGGGTTGGCGCCGGCGCGCAGGACGCCGTCGGCGTCCCTGCTCACCGCGCTCAGCCGGCCGAGCGACCACGCGTCGCCGACGACCACCTCGTGTCCGCGGCGCCGCAGCTCCTCGATCGCCGTGTCGCCGAGACGGGACTCGACCTGCAGGACACCGGGGAACGCCTGCCGTGGGTAGAACGACGACGGGAAGTGCTCCGAGTGCCATGCGGGCGCGTCGATGGACTCCTGCAGGTTCAGGCCGTGATGGACGTGGCGCAGGAACAGCAGCAGCGACCACTGGTCCTGCTGGTCGCCGCCCGGCGTGCCGAACGCCAGGTACGGCGCGCCGCCGCGCAGCGCCAGCGACGGCGTCAGCGTCGACCGCGGCCGCTTGCCGGGCGCGAGGCTGGCCGGCAGGCCCTCCTCGAGCCAGAACATCTGCCCGCGGGTGCCGAGCGCGAAACCGAGACCGGGGATCACCGGCGAGCTCTGCAGCCAGCCGCCGCTCGGTGTCGCGCTCACCATGTTGCCCCAGCGGTCGACGATGTCGAGGTGGCACGTGTCGCCACGGGTCTCCCCGGTCGGCCGCACCGTCGGCTCGCCGACCCCGCCGGCAGGCGACGGGTCGACCGGCGCGCGGTGGGTGAGGATCTCCGGCAGCCGCGGCGCCGCGACGCCGGCGGGCACGCCGGGCCGCAGCGGACCGACGTCGGCGGTCTCCGCGACCAGCGCGCGCCGCTCCCGGTTGTATGCCGGCGACAGCAGCGCGTCGAGAGGCACGTCGGCGAACGCCGGGTCGCCGTAGTACGCCTCGCGGTCGGCGAACGCCAGCTTCGCGCACTCCGTCACGACGTGCACGAACTCCGGTGAGCACGTGTCGTACGCGTCGAGGTCGAACCCCGCGAGCAGCGCGAGCTGCTGCAACAGCACCGGCCCCTGCGTCCACGGCCCGGCCTTCAGCATGGTGTGGCCGTGGTACTCGTGCGCCAGCGGCTCCTCGACCGTCGCACGCCACGACGCCATGTCGTCGAAGCGCAGCAGGCCGCGGTGTGCCGCACCGCTGACGTCCATCACCTCGGTCTTCTCCGCGTACGCCGCGATCGTCTCGGCCACGAAGCCCTCGTAGAACGCTCTCCGTGCCGCCTCGATCTGGCTCTCCCGGTCGCTGCCCGCCGCCTCGGCCTCGGCCAGCACCGTACGGTACGTCGCGGCGAGCTCGGGGTTGGCGAACAGCCGCCCCGGCGTCGGCGGCGCGTCGTCCGGCAGCCACAGCGCGGCCGACGTCGGCCAGTGCGCGCGGAACGTGTCGGCGACCGTCGAGATCGTCCCGGCGATCTTCGGCACCACGGGGAACCCGTGCTCGGCATAGCCGATCGCGTACCCGAGCACGTCGCGCAGCGGGAGCGTGCCGTGGTCGCGAAGCAACAGCATCCACGCCCCGAACTGCCCGGGCACGCACGCGGCCAGCAGGCCCGTGCCCGGCACGAGGTCGAGACCGAGGTCGCGGAACGCCGCCGGTGTCGCGGCCGCGGGCGCGGTGCCCTGCCCGCAGACCGCGAACGGCCGGTCGGCGGACGCGTCCCAGGCGAGCATCGGCACCTCGCCGGCAGGCCCGTTGAGGTGCGGCTCGACGACCTGCAGGACGAACCCGGCCGCGACCGCCGCGTCGAAGGCGTTGCCGCCCCGCTCCAGCACGGCCATGCCCGACTGCGACGCCAACCAGTGGGTCGACGCCACCATGCCGAACGTCCCGGCCAACTCAGGTCTCGTGGTGAACAAGTGGGTCTGCTCCTCCCGATACGTCCGGCGCGCGACCGTCGCCGCCGATCAGATGACACGCCGACGGGTGGCCGTCGGCGGTGTGGTCGATGAGCGCGGGCACCTCGTCGCTGCACAGCGGCAGCTCGGCGACGGGGCACCTGGTGTGGAACCGGCACCCGGACGGCGGGTCGATCGGGCTCGGCACGTCGCCGGGCAGCACCACGCGCCGCCGTTCGCGCTGCGCCCGCGGGTCGGGCAGCACCACGGCCGACAGCAGCGACTGGGTGTACGGGTGCCGCGGCTCGCGGAAGAGCTGCTCGCGCGCCGCGTGCTCGACGATGTGCCCGAGGTACATCACCGCCACCCGGTTGCACAGGAACTCGACCGTCGACAGGTCGTGCGCGACGAACAGGCAGCTGAACCCCATGTCACGCTGCAGGTCGAGCACAAGGTTGATGATGGACGCCTGCACCGAGACGTCGAGCGCCGACACCGGCTCGTCCGCGACGAGCAGGCTCGGGCCGAGCACGAGCGAGCGCGCGAGGCCCACCCGCTGCCGCTGACCGCCGGACAGCTCGTGCGGGTACCTGCGCCGCATGTCGGCGGAGAGCCCGACGCGTTCCAGCATGCCGCCGACCATCTCGCCGACCTTGCGTCCGCGCGCCAGGTCGTGCATGCGCAGCGGTTCCGCGACGATCTCGCCGACCTGCGTGCGCGGGTCGAGCGAGGAGTACGGGTCCTGGAACACCATGTGCACCTGCCGGCGCAGCCCGCGCATCCGCCGCCTGGACAGGTGGGTGATGTCGCGACCGTGCAGCGCGATGGTGCCCGCCGTCGGTTCGAGCAGCCGCACGATGCACCTGGCGACCGTCGACTTGCCGCTGCCCGACTCGCCGACGAGCCCGACGATCTCGCCCTCGTCGATCGTCAGGTCGACGCCGTCGACGGCGTGGACGCGCCCGCCGCCGCGGCTGCGTGGCACGTCGAAGTATTTGGTCAGGCCGGTCACCTGGAGCACGTGCTCACTCACGAGAGACGACCTCCTCGGCAGGCGCGACGGCGGGGCCTGGGTGCACGCAGGCCGCCTCCTGTCCGGGAGCAGTCTCCCGCAGCGGCGGCATCTCCGTGTGACACGGCTCGTCCGCCCGCGGGCAGCGCGGCGCGAACACGCACGACTCCGGCCGCTCGCGCAGGGTCGGGACGATGCCGGGGATCTCCCGCAGCCGCTCCGGCGCCTCCTCGGCGGTGAGGTCGGGCCGCGGCACCGAGCCGAGCAGGCCGACGGTGTACGGGTGCTGCGGGTTCTCGAAGACCGAGTCGACGTCGCCGGACTCGACGACGTGACCCGCGTACATGACCACGACGTCCTCGGCGATGTCGGCGACGACGCCGAGGTCGTGGGTGATCATCACGATCGACGTGCCGAACTGGTCGCGCAGGTCGCGCATGATGTCGAGCACCTGGGCCTGGATCGTCACGTCGAGCGCGGTCGTCGGCTCGTCGGCGAGCAGCACCTTGGGGTTGCAGGCGACGGCCATCGCGATCATCACGCGCTGCCGCATGCCGCCCGACATCTGGTGCGGGTAGTCGTGTACCCGCCCGGTGGCGGCGGGGATGCGGACCAGGTCGAGCAGCTCGGCGGCTCGCACCCGCGCGGCCTGCCGGGAGATCCCCTCGTGCCGGCGCAGCACCTCGCCGATCTGGAACCCGACGGTGAACGACGGGTTCAGCGACGTCATCGGCTCCTGGAAGATCATCGAGATCTCCCTGCCCCTGACGTCACGCAGCTGCCGCAGCGAGAGGCCGGAGAGCTCGCGCCCCTCGAGCCGCACGCTCCCCTCCCGGACGGCGGTGGCCGGCAGCAGGCCGAGCACCGCGAGTGCGGTCACGGACTTGCCGCATCCGGACTCCCCCACCAGCGCGAGCACCCCGCCGGGGCGCACCGAGAACGACACGCCGTTGACCGCGAGCACCCGGTCGTCGTCGCCCTCGAAGCGCACCCGCAGGTCGGAGACCTCCAGGCGCGCGTCCGGGTGCGCGAGTGCGTTCACGTTCGCGTCCGTACGTCGAGGACGTCGCGCAGGCCGTCGCCGAACAGGTTGAACGACAGCGTGGTCAGCGCGATCGCGAGGCCGGGGAAGATCGCGAACCAGGGCGCCTGGGTGATGTACTGCTGCGCGTCCGACAGCATCGTGCCCCAGCTGGGGGTCGGCGGCTGCTCACCCAGACCGAGGAACGAGAGCACCGCGGCGCCGATGATGGCCGTGGGGATCGCCACGGTCGCCTGCACGATCAGCGGGTTCACCGTGTTGGGCAGGATGTGCCTGACCAGCACGACGCGGTCCGGTGCTCCGTTGACCACCGCGGCCTCGACGTACTCCTGCTCGCGCAGCCCGAGCACCTCCCCGCGCGTGACGCGGACGAAGCCGGGCACCTGCGAGACCGCGAGCGCGATCGTGGCGTTGATCAGCGAGGGGCCGAGGATCGCGGCGAGCCCGACGGCGAGGATGAGGAACGGGAACGCGAGCACGACGTCGGTCACCCGCGAGATGACCGGGTCGAGCCAGCCGCGGTAGTAGCCGGCCAGGAGTCCGATCGGCACCGCCACGAGCATCGCGAGCAGCGTGGAGAGCACGCCGGCCGTGAGCGACGCGCGGGAGCCGACGACGAGTCGCGAGAGCAGGTCGCGGCCGACGTCGTCGGTGCCGAGCAGGTGCCCAGGGCTCCCCGGTGGCACCAGGATCAGCGCGTAGTCCGACGCGCTCGGGTCGTGCGGCGCGACCCACGGCGCGAGCACGGCGACCAGCACCACGACGGCGACGCCGAGGAGCCCGACCACGGCCGGTGGGCGCCTGGTGAACCTGCGTCGCAGCCGGCGGCGGTCAGCGCCCGGAGAGCGCAGCGGCTCGGCAAGGGCGCTCATGACGACCCTCCCGTCACCCGGATCCGCGGGTTCAGCAGCGAGTACGCGAGGTCGACGAGCAGGTTGGCGAGGATGTACCCGGTCGCCGTGACGAGCACGACGCCCTGCAGCGACGGGTAGTCGCGGCTGAACACCGAGTCGATGGTCATCTTGCCGATGCCGGGGATCACGAAGATCTGCTCCGTGATCACCGCGCCGGAGATCAGCGCGCCGAGCTGCAGGCCCACCACGGTGACCACCGTGACGAGACTGTTGCGCAGGGCGTGCAGGCCGACGACGACCCGTTCCGACATGCCCTTGGCGCGTGCCGTACGCACGTAGTCGGCCGACAGCGACTCGAGCATCGCCGACCGCATCTGCCGCATGATCACCGCGGCCAGGCCCGTGCCGAGGACGACCGCCGGCATGAGCATGTGCGAGAGGTTGCCGATGGGATCGGTGAGCGGCACGAAGCCGGACGCAGGCAGCCACGGCAGGTGCACGGCGAACGCAAGGATGAGCAGGATGCCCAGCCAGAAGTTCGGGACCGACAGTCCCGCGAGCGCGGCCGTGCTGCACAGGTAGTCGAGCACCGACCCCCGCCGTACCGCGGCCACGATGCCGAGCGGCACCCCGATGACCACGGCGACCAGCAGCGCGAGCACGGTGAGCTCGAACGTGATCGGCAGGCGTTCGAGCACGGCCTGCGCGACCGGCAGCCCGCTGGTCGGCGACTTGCCGAGGTCACCCTGCAGCGCGTGCCCGACCCACAGTCCGTACTGGACGAGCATCGGCTTGTCGAGGCCGTACTCCGCCCTGATCGCCGCGAGCACCTCGGGGCTGGACGACTCGGCGGACATCGCCACCGCCGGGTCGCCGGGCAGCGCACGCACCCCGACGAACACGACCACGGTCGCGGCGGCGAGCGTGATCAGCGAGACGCCGAGACGCCGTAGCAGGAACCACAGCACGGCGGCGTCAGCCCGTCTTCGCCGCCGTCTTGAGCCGGATCAGCCCGTCACCGAAGTACGCGATGCCGGTGACGTCGGTCCGGTGTCCCAGGATCAGCTTCGGGTGGTTGAGGTAGATGAGGTTGTTGTGCTCGAGGAACGCCTCGGTGAGCTCGGTGAAGATCCGCTTGCGCTCCGCCTCGTCGGTCGTGGCGCGTTCCTCGGCGATGAGCTTCGTGACGTCGTCGTAGTCGGCGCCGCTGTAGCTGTTGGTGCTCGTCGGGTCCCAGAACGGCGCGATGTTCTGGTCCGGGTCGAGACGCCCCGACCAGCCGACGTTGAACACCTCGAACTTGCCTGCCTGCGCGTTGCTCAGCCCTGTGGTGAACTCGGTCGGCTGCACCTTGACCTCGAAGCCGGCCTTCTTGGCCATCGACTGGATGACGGTGCCGAGCTTCGTCGCCTGGCTGTTCGCGGCCTGGACGACGACCTCCACCGGAATCGGCGTCTTCACCCCGCTCTGCCGCACCAGCTGCTTCGCCCTCGCGACGTCGACCTTCGGGCACGGGGTGTCCGTCGCGTACGGGCTCGTCGGCGGGATCGGCGTGCACGCGGGCACGTACTGCCCCTCGTTGACGACCTTGTTGACCGCGTCCCTGTCGATGGTGAGGGCGAACGCCTCGCGCAGCTCCGCCGACCTGGCGAGCGGGTTGTCGACGGTCCGGTGCGGCGACTTGCCCGCGCCGTTGCTGTTGGACACGTTGATCGTCATGCCGTCGTATCCGAGTGAGGTGACGGGGAGGAGCTTCACTCCCTCGGCCGACTCCAGCTGCTTGGTGTCCGTCGGCTCCACGCGGTCGGCGATGTCGATGTCACCCGAGCGCAGGTTGGCGGCACGGACGTTCGGCTGGGTCACGACGGTGAACGTCACGCCGTCGAGTCGCACCTTCGCCTTGTCGTAGTACTCCGTCGACTTCTTCAGCACGATCCGGTCGGTCGACGGCCGCTCCTCGAACGCGAACGGTCCCACGCAGACCGGGTCGGTGCCGAAGTCGCCACCGAGCTTCTTCAGCTGCTTCGACGACAGGATCATCCCCGACCGGTCGGCGAGGATCGACGTCAGCGGCGAGAACGGCACCTTCAGGTCGAGCCGGACGGTCTCGTCGTCGACGGCCGTCACGGACTCGACCGAGCTCAGCTCCGCCGCACGCGACGACTTCGGGTCGGTGCGGTAGTGGTCGATCGTGGTCTTGACCGCGGCGGCGTCGAGCGGCGTGCCGTCGTTGAACTTCACGCCGGGACGCAGCTTGATGGTGTACGACTTGCCGTCCTCGTCGATCTCCGGCTCCGCGGCCGCGAGCTGCGGCTGGATCCGCAGGTCGGCGTCGACGTCGTAGAGCTTCTCGCACATGTTCGCGAAGACGATGCGGCCGACGTACGTCGACGCGACGGTCGGGTCGAGCGCGTCGGGCGCCTCGGCGAGCCCGATGGTGACGGTGCCCCCGGACTTGGCGGGTCCGCTCGACGGCCCGCCGCCCGTGCCCGACGGCGTCGAGCAGGCGACGAGCCCGGCGGCCGCGACGAGCGCGGCGGGAAGGAGGAATCGGCGTTGTCTCATCGGGATCGCCCCCATCGGCTGATTGATGAGAATGGGCTGGCAGTGACCAAGTCCCCGTCGACGAGTACCCGACAGAAAACTGTAGACAATCAACCGTGTCAACCCTGTGACGCACGGTGAACGACCCCGTCGGTGGCCGGGAGTACGTTCGGTGGATGACCGCTCCCACCGACCGCGTGCCCGCCGTGCTCGAGGATCCGGGCCTACACGTGTCCGACCCGCGCGAGCTGCTCCTCGGCCACCTCGACTGGTACGCCGACGCCCTCCGCCGCAAGCTCGCCGGGCTCTCCGACGCCGCGCTCCGCACCCCGGTCGAGCCGATCGGCTGGGCTCCCCTCGGCGTCGTGCAGCATCTCGGCTGGGTCGAGCGCCGCTGGTTGCGCTGGGGCTTCGCCGCGCAGGACGTCGTCGCGTACGCACCCGAGGGCGACGAGGCCGAGTGGGCGATCCCGCCCGACTGCTCCGCCGCGGACGTGCTCGGCGCCTACGCCGAGGAGGTGCGCCTCGCCCGTGCCGCGATCGGCGACGCGCCGCTCGACGCTCCCGCGCGCGTCGGCGGCAGGTTCCCGACCGCGCACGACGCCCCGACCCTCGGCCGCATCCTGTTCCACCTGCTCCAGGAGTACGCGCGTCACGCGGGTCACCTCGACGTCGCCCGCGAGCTGGTCGACGGCACCACCGGGGAGTGAGGGAGACTCGGTGACGTGAGAGTCGACTTCGCCGACGTGACGGCAGCTCCGCTCCTGGCGGGGCACGGTCTGCAGTGGTTCCTGGCGGGCGTGTTCGTGCTGGGCGTCGTCGTGACGTTCGTCCTGCTCCGCACCGCGCGACGTCCCAACCCGAACCGCCCGGCGCCGATCACCCACCCCCGCCTGGTCCCGCGACCCGACGACGACCCTGACGGCGACACGCGTGGCCCGGGGTGAGTGAACCTGATGACGGGCGCGCCACCCGGACGGCGTACGACACCCGGCAGAGCGCCGGCGCCAACCCGTGAGCGGCACCCTCACCGTGCCCTGACACGGTGAGGGTGCCGCTCACGTATCGCGGCCGCCGCACGCGCGACCACCGCCGGTCAGTCCTCGCCGGCGGGCAGGGTCGGGTAGTCGCTCATGGGATAGAGGCCGACGGTGAACCCGTAGACGGTGTCGCCGGAGCGCGGCAGGCGGTCGAACGCGTGGATCACCCGGTCGACCTGCTCCCAGAACTCCGCCGCCCGTTCCGGCGGGATCCGGGCGTGCCGGATGAATGAGTACATCTGGCCGGCGTGGTAGGCGGCCACGGACTCCTTCGCCGCGACCTCGAAGTCGTTGAAGTCGGGCGGGAGCTCGACGCCGTCCGATCGCCGGCCGAGACCGACGTAGAACATCCGCGCGGCGCGGCCGTAGTAGCGCTCCTCGATCGCCCGGACACGGCGGGTGCGTACCACGCGCAGCAACCCGGCGTCGGCCAGGACGTTGACATGGTGCGCGACCGTGCTCTTCGGGCGCCTGACCGCGGCGGCCAGCTCCGTCACGGTGGCCGCCCGCTCGTGGAGCAGGCCGAGGATCGTGGTCCGCAGGTCGTCGCTGATCGCCCGCACCTGCTCGGGCCTGGTGAGCTCGAGCGTGTCGTCGAGGTCGTAGTCGGGAACCGGGCTATTGCTCGCCATGGTCGGACTAGACTACCATCGCCGATCATTCGATATTTCTCGATCATTGGGAGAGCAGGTAGTCATGGCCGAGGTCGTGCTGTACCACCACGCACTGGGTCTCACCTCCGGGGTGCAGGCCTTCGCCGACGAGCTGCGTCAGGCGGGCCACACCGTCCACGTCCCCGACCTGTACGACGGGCGCACCTTCACCACCGTGGACGACGGGGTCGCCCATGCGCGGGAGATCGGGTTCGACACCGTCATGGAACGCGGCGTCGCCGTGGCCGAGGCGCTCGGCGCCGACCTCGTGTACGCGGGCACCTCGCTGGGCGTCATGCCCGCCCAGCGGCTCGCGCAGACCCGCCCCGGTGCGCGGGGGGCGCTGCTGTTCGAGTCGTGCGTGCCCGTCTCGGAGTTCGGTGACGCGTGGCCGGCGGGCGTGCCCGTCCAGGTCCACGGCATGGACGCGGACCCGGAGTTCGTGGACGGCGGCGACATCGACGCCGCCCGCGCCCTGGTCGAGTCCACCGACGACGCGGAGCTCTTCCTCTACCCGGGAAAGGAGCACCTGTTCACCGACTCCTCGATCCCGTCCTACGACGCGACGGCAGCCGCGCTGCTCACCCGGCGCGTGCTCGCCTTCCTCGACGCACTCTCCTGAGCGTCACCCCGGGGCGCCCGGGCCCGTGAGGGGCACCCTCACCGCGCGCCGCGCCCGTGAGGGGCACCCTCACCGCGCGCCGCGCCCGTGAGGGGCACCCTCACCGCGCGCCACAACCCGTGAGGGGCACCGTCACCGCGCGCCACAACCCGTGAGGGGCACCCTCACCGCACCAGGGCACGGTGAGGGTGCCCCTCACGGGCCGCAGGTCGCGCCCCGCGCCCCGCGCCCCCGCCCCTAGATGAATGATTCCGTGAAGCTGCTGGTCAGTGGTCGTAGGCGGTGAGTGATCGTTTGCTGGTGACGCCGGTGGTCCAGTTGTGCCAGATCCCGGCGGCCATGGCCAGCAGGC
>WHST01000080.1 GCA_009379955.1 Streptosporangiales bacterium
CCGCGTCCTGGCCCGCGCCTGGATCCGCGTCATCTGGCGCTGCTGGCTCGACGGCGTCTCCTACGACCCCGCCAAACACGGCGCCGCCACAGCCCTCACCGAACCGAACGCGGCCTGAGGTTGACACAGGGAGTGTCATGAGTCCTCCCAGTTAGCTCGCGCAGCGCACCCTCGCTACGACGCCATGCTGTCAGTTCCGGCCGGATTGTCAATATTCCGTCGTGAAACCAGGTCGTAACAACGGAATCCCTTGTCAGGGTGCCCCCGCTATGTCAAGGTCGGTCCACACGGTGCAATCCCCGCCTGGGAAGGACGGCGATGACCGAGACCGAGCCGGGTGTCCGTCCCGCCGGGGGCCGGGTCGGTGTCGACGCGTTGCCCGCCATCCATCTCGCCGGTGTCACGAAGGAGTACGGCTCGCGCGACGGCGCCGTGGCCGCGGTCAGGGGCGTCGACCTCGAGATCGGCGAGGGTGAGTTCTTCTCGCTGCTCGGCCCGTCGGGCTGCGGCAAGACCACCACGCTGCGGATGATCGCCGGCTTCGAGGAGCCGTCCACCGGCCACATCTACCTGTACGGCAAGGACGTCACCGACGTGCCGCCGAACCGGCGTGACGTCAACATGGTGTTCCAGAGCTACGCCCTCTTCCCGCACATGAGCGTGTTCGACAACATCGCGTTCGGGCTCCGGCGCAGGAGCGTGCCGAAGGCCGAGATCGCCGAGCGGGTGGGCGCGATGCTCGAGATCGTCGACCTCGCCGGCCGCGAGAAGCGGCGCCCGCGCGAGCTGTCCGGCGGGCAGCAGCAGCGGGTCGCCCTCGCCCGCGCACTCGTCAACCGGCCGCGGGCGCTGCTGCTCGACGAGCCGCTCGGTGCGCTCGATCTCAAGCTGCGCCAGGCGATGCAGGTCGAGCTCAAGCGCATCCAGCGCGAGATCGAGGTCACGTTCGTCTACGTCACGCACGACCAGAGCGAGGCCCTCACGATGTCCGACCGCATCGCCGTCATGAGCGACGGCGCGGTCGAGCAGCTCGGCTCGCCGACCGACGTCTACGAGCACCCGGCGTCACGGTTCGTCGCCGGCTTCATCGGCACCTCCAACCTGCTCACCGGCACCGTCGAACGCGTCGACGGCGACCACGCGGTCGTCACGTACGGCGCCGACGAGCGCATCACGGTGCCGCTCCACGGAGGACGTACGGCAGCGGTGGGCGAGTCGTTGGAGCTGACCGTGCGGCCGGAGAAGATCGACATCTCCGCCACCCCGCCGGAGTCGGCGGACGCGCTGTGCATGATCCGCGGCACGGTGGCCGAGCTCGTCTACCTCGGTACCTCGACGAACTACACCGTCGCCACGAGGACCGGCGACGAGGTCGTCGTCTTCTGCCAGAACGCGTCGTCGGCGGCGACGGCCGCCGACAGGGGAGACGAGGTCTGGCTCTCCTGGCGGGCGCATCATTCGTACGCGATCGGAGGTCGGTCATGACCAGGGAGCACCCGGATCTACCGCTCGTCCGCGGTCTCACGACGAGGCGCGACGTGCTGCGGCTGCTCGGCGGTGCCGGCGTCGGCCTGACGCTGGCCGCGTGCGGCGTCCAGGGCAAGAAGGCCGCGCCGCCGGAGAAGGACGACGTCGCGAAGTTCTGGTCGGGCAAGAAGGCCAACGGCGAGCTCGTGTTCGCGAACTGGCCGTACTACATGGATCCGAAGCGCCCGGAGCTGAAGGCGTTCACCAAGGAGAGCGGCACGAAGGTCGCCTACAAGGAGGTCATCCAGGACACCGCGTCGTTCTTCGCGAAGGTGCGTCCGCAGCTGGCGGCCGGGCAGTCCATCGGGTACGACATCATCGTCATCACCAACGGCGCACAGTTCTCCCAGCTCACCCAGCTCGGTTACGCCGCGCCGCTCGACCACGACAAGCTGCCCAACTTCGCGAAGAACGCGGGCGCGGCGTACAAGAAGCAGGCGTTCGACCCGGGCAACGTCTACAGCATCCCGTGGGCGTCGGGCATCACCGGCATCGTCTACAACACCAAGTACGTCGACGACGAGATCACGAGCGTCCAGGACCTGTGGAACCCCAAGTACAAGGGCAAGGTCGGCATGATGGCCGACACCCAGGAGGTGGGGAACTTCGGGATGTTCGCCGTGGACGCCGACCCGGAGAAGTCGACCGAGGCCGACTGGAAGAAGGCGGCGGCGAAGCTGCGGGAGCAGCGCGACAAGGGCATCGTCCGTAAGTACTACGACCAGGCGTACATCGACGCGGTCGGCAAGGGTGACGTCTGGATCACCATGGGCTGGTCGGGCGACGTCTTCCAGCGCAACCTGGAGGGCTCCGAGCTGAAGTTCGTGATCCCCGAGGAGGGCGCGACGCTCTGGACCGACAACATGATGATCCCGGAGACCGCGAAGAACCCGGTCGACGCCATCACGCTGATGGACTACTTCTACCAGCCGGAGATCGCCGGCAGTCTCGCCGAGTACATCAACTACATCACTCCCGTACCGGCCGCCAAGCAGGTGATCGAGGACGACGCGGCGCAGGCGAAGGGCGAGGACAGGGACGTGCTCGAGACAGTGGCGAAGAGCCCGCTGGTCTTCCCGAGCGAGGACACCTACAGCAGGCTGCGCAGCTACCGCGTCTTCAAGGACGCCGCGGAGCAGAAGCGGTACGAGTCGCTGCTGCAGCCCATCGTCACGGCATGAGCAGGTCGAGGGTCGCGCGGGCGATGGCGCCGTACGTCCTCGCCCTGCCAGGCGGGCTGTGGCTCGCGATCTTCTTCATCGTGCCGATGGTCGTGATGCTGTCCCTGTCGCTGCAGCAGGGCGACGTCGTCAGCGGGTACCGCCTCACCTGGCACTGGCAGACGTACCTCGAGGGCATCAGCACCTACGACACGCAGATCGTCCGCTCGCTCGGCTACGGTCTCGTCTCGACGCTGCTGCAGATCCTCATCGGCTACCCGGTGGCGTACTGGATCGCCTTCCACGGCGGCACGCGGAAGGCGACGTACCTCTTCCTCCTGCTGCTGCCGTTCTTCGTGTCGTTCGTGCTGCGCACGATCTCGTGGAACTTCTTCCTGGCCGACGACGGCATCCTGCTGGGGCCGCTGAAGAGCATCGGCCTGCTGCCGGACGGCTTCCACGTCCTGGCGACGAGTGGAGCGGTCATCGGCGGCCTCACGTACAACTTCCTGCCGTTCATGGTGCTGCCGCTGTACGTCGCGCTCGAACGCGTGAACCCCGCGGTGCTCGAGGCGGCGTACGACCTGTACGCGAGCCGGTTCCAGGCGTTCCTGCGCGTCATCCTCCCGCTGTCGCTGCCCGGCATGTTCGCCGGCGTGCTGATGACGTTCGTCCCCGCGTCGTCCGACTACGTGAACGCCTCGGTGCTCGGCGGCACGCAGAACACGATGATCGGCAACGTCATCCAGAACCAGTACCTCGTGACACAGGACTACCCGACGGCGGCGGCCCTCTCGTTCACGCTGATGGCGCTGCTCCTCGTCGGGATCTTCCTGTACGCCAGGGTGCTCGGCACCGAGGACGTGCTGAAGGCGACGACGCGATGAGCGCCAGGGGCCCAGGGCGTGGCAGCGGTCGGCTGCTGCACGCGTACACGTGGGTCGTGGTCGGCTGGCTGTGCCTGCCGATCGCCGTGATGATCCTGTTCGGGTTCAACGACACCAAGAGCAGGTTCAACACGAACTGGCAGGGCTTCACGTTCAAGTGGTATGGCCAACTGTTCGCGATCGAGGACCTCACCGCGGCGCTGCTCAACTCGCTCGCCATCGCGCTCATCACCACGGTCGTCGCCGGCGTGCTCGGCACGCTCATCGGCCTGGCGCTCGGGCGTTACCGCTTCCGCGGGCAGGGCACGCTCAACATGGTGCTGTTCGCCGCGATCTCGTGTGCCGAGATCGTCGTGGGCGCGGCACTGCTCTCGATGTTCGTCACCCTCGCCGTGCCGCTCGGCTTCTGGACGCTCGTCGCCGCGCACGTCATGTTCTCGATCCCGTTCGTGTCGTTGACGGTGCGCGCCAGGGTGCTGACGCTCGACCCGGCATTGGAGGAGGCGTCACGCGACCTCGGTGCGGGCTCGTGGGCGACGTTCCGGCTCGTGACGTTCCCGATGCTGTTCCCCGGCGTGCTCGCCGGCGGGCTCCTCGCGTTCGCCCTGTCGATCGACGACTTCATCATCAGCAACTTCACGGCGGGCAGCACCGTCACGTTCCCGCTGTGGATCTGGGGTGCGACCAAGGCGGGTAGCCCGCCGCAGGTCAACGTCATGGGCACGCTGATCTTCGTCGCGGGGATCGCGGTCGCCATGCTCAACGTCGTCATCGCCAGGCGGCGGCGGTGAGCTCGTGATGATCTCCACCGCCCCCGTCGAGGCGTCCCTGCGCCACGCGGTGCCGAAGCCGTACTGGCTCGACGCGGTCGACGCCCCCGACCCGTTGCCCGCGCTGACAGGTGCGACGACGGCCGATCTCGTCGTCGTCGGTGGTGGGTTCACCGGGTTGTGGACGGCGTTGCGGGCCAAGGAGCGCGACCCGTCCCTCGACGTGGTGCTGCTGGAGGGACACACGATCGGCTGGGCCGCGTCGGGACGCAACGGCGGGTTCTGCTCGGCGAGCCTCACCCACGGCCTGGCCAACGGCATGGCCCACTTCCCCGGCGAGATCGAGCGGCTGGAGGAGCTCGGCAGGGAGAACCTCGACGCGATCGAGCGGACGGTCGCCGACCACGGCATCGACTGCGGGTTCGAACGGACGGGCGAGCTGTCGGTCGCGACGAGGCCGTGGCAGGTGGCCGACCTCGAGGAGGGCGCCGAGGTCGCCCGCCGGTTCGGCCACGACGTCGTGGTGCTCGGACGCGACGAGGTCCGCGCGGAGGTCGACTCGCCGACGTACCTCGGCGGAGTGTGGAGCCGTGACGACACCGCACTCGTCGACCCGGCCCGCCTCGCCTGGGGACTGCGCGACGCCTGCCTGCGCCTCGGCGTGCGGATCCACGAGTACACCAAGGCGCTCTCCGTCGACCGCGTCGCGGGACGGCTGCGGGTCACCGTCGCCCGCGGCCGCATCCTGGCGTCCCACGTGGTGCTCGGCACCGGCGCGTTCTCGCCGCTGCTCCGGCGACTGCGCCACTTCGTGCTGCCGGTGTACGACTACGCGCTCGTCACCGAACCACTCGACGAGCGGCAGCTGGCGAGCGTCGGCTGGCGTGGACGGCAGGGTCTTGCGGACAGCGGCAACCAGTTCCACTACTACCGCCTCACCGCCGACGACCGCATCCTGTGGGGCGGCTACGACGCGGTCTACCACTTCGGCAACGCCGTGCGCCCGCAGCTCGACCAGCGACCGGAGACCTTCACCCGCCTCGCCGGTCACTTCTTCCAGACCTTCCCGCAGCTGCGCGACGTACGGTTCACCCACACCTGGGGCGGCGTGATCGACACGTGCAGCAGGTTCTGCGCCCTCTACGGCACCGCGCACGGCGGCCGGCTGGCGTACGCCGCGGGCTACACCGGCCTCGGCGTCGGCGCGACGAGGTTCGCCGCCGGCGTCATGCTCGACCTGCTGTCCGGCGAGGACACCGAGCTGACCCGGCTCCGGATGGTACGCGGCAAGCCGGTGCCGTTCCCACCGGAGCCGATGCGCTTCGGCGTGGTGCAGCTGACCCGCTGGTCGCTTGCCCGCGCCGACGAGAAGGACGGCAGGCGCAACCCCTGGCTCCGCGTGCTCGACAAGCTGGGCGTCGGCTTCGACTCCTAACCGGTGTCCGGTGCCCGCCGGGGTCGCCGCGGCCACCCGTGAACGGCACCCTCACCGTGCCCAGGCACGGTGAGGGTGCCCTTCACGGGTGGGGACCGGGCGCCGTCAGCGGTCGTCGAGGAGGGGCTGGCGCGGGTCCCAAGTGGTGCCGTCGGCGTCGTCGCGACGGCGCCTCGCGATGGCCGACAGCGCCTCCAGGCAGACCCGGTTGGCGAGGAACGACGTGATCTCCGCGTGGTCGTACGGCGGTGACACCTCGACGACGTCGATGCCCGCGATCGGCAGCTCGTAACAGATCCTGCGCACCGCGTCGAGCAGCTGGCGCGCGCTGAGGCCGCCGGGCTCCGGCGTGCCGGTGCCCGGCGCGTGCGCGGGGTCGCACACGTCGACGTCGACGGACAGGAAGACGCCGTCGCACTCGTCGACGGCGGTCGTGAACGACTCGGTCAGGCACTCGTCGAGTCCGCGCGCGACGATCTCGGTCATCTCGTAGCTGCGCATGCCCTGCTCGGCCATCCAGTCGAGCGTCTCCGGGCCCGGCCAGTAGCCGCGCAGGCCGATCTGCAGGAACCGGTCGCCGCGCACCGCGCCTGACTCGATCAGCCGGCGCATCGGCTGACCGTGCCCGATCAGCGAGCCGAACGTGATGTCGCCGGTGTCGGCGTGGGCGTCGAAGTGCAGCAGCGACACCCGGCCGTGGCCGACGTGCTCCGCGACGCCGGCGGCGTCCGGCCAGGTGATCGTGTGATCGCCGCCGATGACCAGCGGGATCGCCCCGGACTTCGCCACGACGGCGACCGCGGCCTGCAGGTCGCGGACGGAGCGCTCGGCGTCACCGGAGTACAGCTCGACGTCGCCCGCGTCGTAGACGCGCAGATCCTTGAGGCCGTCGACGCGCAGCGCCAGTGAGGGGCGCGAGCCGTCGAACGGCAGGTAGCAGGACTGCCGGACGTACTGAGGGCCGAACCGCGCGCCGGGGCGGTGCGACGTCCCGCCGTCGAACGGTGCGCCCAGCACGACGACGTCGGCGTCCGCGTACGTCGACGGCTCCGCCCAGTCGCACCTGTCGACCCCGAGGAACGTGATGTCGGGCCCGAACTGCGCGCCGTACCTGCTCATCAGGGCGTCCCCCACGCGTATGTCTGCTTGCGCAACTTGAGGTACATGAACGTCTCGGTGTCACGAACGCCGGGGACCGTACGGATCCGCTCGTTGATGAGCGTCAGCAGGTGGTCGTCGTCGCGGCACACCAGCTCGACCAGCAGGTCGAAGGTGCCCGCGGTGATGACGACGTAGTCGATCTCGGGCACGTCGGCGAGTCTGTCGGCGACGTCGCGCAGGTCGCCGGCCACCCGCACGCCGACCATCGCCTGCCGGGCGAAGCCGAGCCGCAGCGGGTCGGTGACCGCGACGATCTGCATCACCCCGGTGTCGATGAGTCGCTGCACCCGCTGGCGCACCGCGGCCTCGGACTTGCCGACGATCTTCGCCAGCGCCGCGTACGATCGCCGCCCGTCGCGCTGCAGCTCCTCGACGATGGCCTTGTCGACCGCGTCGAGGCCGGCCGTGTCGGGGACCGCGGTGCCCACGGGGTCGCCGGTGTCCGCCTTCGTCCGCTTCACGCCGCGCACGCCCTTCGTCTCGCCGTCGACAGATCATCTCAACCTATCGATTCCGTCGTCACGAGGTAGGGATTCGACGGAACACCTTGAAAAGATACCTGCACGCTGCCAAAGTCACAGGTGTCCGCGCCGAACCGGTCCGAGGAGGCATCCGTGACGACTGCTGGCAGGCGCCTGCGCAACTTCGTGGGCGGCAGGTACGTGGAGGCCAAGGAGGGCCGCACCGCCGCCCTGCTCGACCCGAGCACCGGCGACCCGTTCGCCGAGGCACCGGTCAGCGGGCAGGAGGATGTCGACGCCGCCTGCCGCGCGGCCGCCGGGGCGTTCGAGCAGTGGCGCGACGCCACGCCTGCCGAGCGGTCGCTCGCCCTGTACCGCTTCGCGGACGCCGTCGAGTCGCGCGCCGACGAGCTGGTGGAGGCCGAGAGCGAGAACACCGGCAAACCCGTCCAGCTGACCAAGGACGAGGAGATCCCGCCGCTCGTCGACCAGCTGCGCTTCTTCGCCGGCGCCGCTCGCATGCTCGAGGGCAGGGCCGCGGCGGAGTACATGGCCGACCACACGTCGTACGTCAGGCGCGAGCCGATCGGTGTCTGCGCGCAGGTGACGCCGTGGAACTACCCGATGATGATGGCCGTGTGGAAGTTCGCCCCGGCACTCGCGGCGGGCAACTCCGTCGTGCTGAAGCCGTCCGACACCACACCGGTCACCACGTTGCTGCTCGCGGAGATCGCGTCCGAGTTCATGCCGCCCGGGGTGTTCAACGTCGTCTGCGGCGACCGTGACACCGGGCGTGCTCTGGTGTCGCACGAGATCCCGCAGATGGTCAGCGTCACCGGTTCCGTCCGCGCGGGCACCGAGGTGGCGTCGGCGGCCGCGACCGACCTGAAGCGCACGCACCTCGAGCTCGGCGGCAAGGCGCCGGTCATCGTCTTCGACGACGCCGACGTCGAGAAGACCGCCGAGGGCATAGCGGGCGCGGCGTACTTCAACGCGGGCCAGGACTCCACGGCCGCGACCCGGGTGATCGCCGGTCCCGGCATCTACGACGACATCACCGCGGCGCTCGTCGAGCAGGCGCGGGGCACCAAGGTCGGCGGCCGCGACGTGACCGACGCCGACTACGGCCCGCTCAACAACGCGAACCAGCTCGCGCGCGTCCAGGGGTTCCTGGAGCGGAAGCCGGGTCACGCGCAGCTGCTCACCGGTGGACAGCAGGTCGGCGACCGCGGCTACCTCTTCGCACCGACCGTCGTCGCTGACCTCCGGCAGGCCGACGAGATGGTCCAGGACGAGGTGTTCGGTCCCGTCATCACCTCGCAGCGCTTCGACGACGAGGACCAGGCGGTGGCGTGGGCCAACGGGGTGCGGTACGGCCTCGCGTCGAGCGTCTGGACGAGCGACCACGGCCGCGCGATGCGCATGGCGAAGCGGCTCGACTTCGGCTGCGTCTGGATCAACACGCACATCCCGCTCGTCGCGGAGATGCCGCACGGCGGCTTCAAGCACTCGGGCCACGGCAAGGACCTGTCGATGTACGGCTTCGACGACTACACGCGCGTCAAGCACGTGATGAGCTACATCGGCACGTGAGCGCGCTCTGCGGCCGCGCGCTTCCTGTGCATGCGGCGGCGCAGGAACGGCTCGACGACGCGCGCGCCGACCGGTCCGATGACCGCGAGCAGCAGCACGTACGCGGCGGCGAGCGTGGCCAGCTGGGCGTCGACTCCGCCGGCGACGGCGAGCCCGGCGATGACGATGCTGAACTCACCGCGCGGGACGAGTGCCGTGCCGGCGCGGGCGCGTCCGAGCGGGCCGACACCCGCGCGCCGCGCGGCGACGTAACCGGTGACGAGCTTGGTGGCCACGCCGAGGACGGCGAGCGCGATCGCCACGCCGGCGACCGGCGGGAGGTGCGCCGGGTTGGTCTGCAGGCCGAAGAAGACGAAGAACACCGCGGCGAACAGGTCGCGCAACGGCGACAGCAACTGGCGTGCGGTGTGGGCGAGCGGCCCGGACAGCGCGATGCCGACGAGGAACGCGCCGACGGCCGCGGAGACCTGCAGCTCCTGCGCCGCACCCGCGACGAGGATCGCGAGGCCGAGCACCTTGAGTAGCAGCACCTCCTCGTTCGGCGAGGCGACGAACCGCTCGACCTGACGTCCGAAGAGCAGCGCGACGACGAGGACGGCCGCGACGGCGGCGACCGCGATGCCCGCCGTGATGACTCCCGTGACGACTCCCGCGGCGGTGAGGATCGTCGTCAGGATCGGCAGGTAGAGGGCCATGGCGAGGTCTTCCATGACCAGGATCGACAGCACCGCCGGCGTCTCGCGGTTGCCCAGCCAGCCGAGGTCGGAGAGCACCTTCGCGGTGATGCCGGACGACGTGGCGTACGTGACGCCGCCGAGCACGATCGCGCCGACCGGTCCCCAGCCGAGCAGGAAGCCCGCGCCCACCCCAGGCGCGGCGTTGAGCAGGATGTCGAAGAGGCCGATCGGCGCGGACCGACGCATGTTGGAGACGAGCTCGTCCGGCGTGTATTCGAGGCCGAGCGTGAGGAGCAGCAGGATGACGCCGATCTCCGCGCCGGTCGCGATGAACTCCTCGCTCGCCGCGAGCGGAAGAATGCCGCCGTCGCCGAACGCCAGCCCTGCGACGAGGTACAGCGGGATCGGGGAGATGCCCACCCGCGCCGCCACCGTGGCGATGAGGCCGAGGCCGAGCAGCACTCCACCGAACTCCAGCAGCAGGACGGCGCCGTTGTGCATCGGCGCCGTCAGCCGTCGGTCAGGATGCCGGCGACACGGGACGTGCCCTCGCTGGTCCCGATGACGACGACGACGTCGTTGGCCTCGAAGGTGAAGTCGGGAGTCGGACTGGCGATGACCTCGCGGTCGCGCACGACCGCCACGATCGACGCCCCGGTGCGGGTGCGCGTCTGGGTCTCGCCGAGGGTGCGTCCGGCGTACGGCGACCCCGGACGGATCGGCAGGCGCTCGGTCACCAGACCCTCGACCTGCCGCTCGAGGTCGGCGAGCCGTTCGACGATCTTCGAGGCCGCGAGCAGGTCGGCGAGGCCGTCCGCCTCCTCGACGCTGAGGACGACGGTCTCGCCCGAGCTGTCCGGATCCTCGATGTCGTACACGATGAGATCGCGTTGACCGGACCGGTGCGAGATCACCCCGACCCGGCGACCCTGTTGTGTCGTGAACGTGTGGCGCAAGCCGATGCCCGGCAACGCCGAGCGCTCGAACTCCATCGCGATCCTCTCCGTCGGGCCCGAAGGCATTCTGCCGGTACCCGTCGGCCGGGGTCCCGCTGCCCCGGGCGAGGGGGGTTGTCCACATATCCGTCCGGTGCCCGTTTTGCGCCCTGCCGATGGTCGATGCTGGTCGTCGAGTCGGCGGAGGGAGCGGTGGGTCGTGGTCGCGGAGGCGGGCAGTTCCGCTGGTGGGGTGTTGTCGACGGTCGACCCGACGCGGATCCCGTTGTTCGAGGGCGACCTGGCGGGTATCGAGGTGGCGGCGGCGCGGTTCCGTAAGGCCGGGTCCCGGTGCATCACCGCCGGTGTGAGCGTGGATACCCGGTTCCAGGGTCTGGCGGGGTGTTATCGGGCGCCGGAGCGGTGGGAACTGTTGGCCTCGACCGCGCCAGTCCGTCTCGGGGCGGCGGGGTTCGGGTCGGATCTGAAGTCCGTGGGTGACGCGCTGGCCGACTATGCGGCGGAGATGCGGCCGGTGGTGGCGGCGTTGTCCCGGTTGTTCGACCGGGCCCTGGCGTTCACGGTGTCGGTGTCCGGTGACGGCGGCTGGGACCGGGACAAGGTCGCGGTGGAGACCAACAACTCCCTGATCCGGCAGGTCAGTGCGCAGGCGGAGGCGAAGGCCGCGATCGAACGCCGCTGCGCCAACCGCATCGAAGCCCTGGTCGGCGGCCGGGTCTGGCACGCGGCCGATCGGCGCGGCGACCCCAGGTTCGGGTACGGGTCAGCGGACATCCCCGACAACGCCGCGACGCCGTGGGGTGCACCGGCGGACTGGCAGGCGCCGTGGGACCACGGCGTCCTCGGCGCGGTCGCCGACTTCTACCAGGGTGTCTGGGTCGACGGCGTGTGGGGCACCGTGGTCGGGTTGAACACGCTGACGCCGAACGGCATCTACTCCGCGGCCGCCGCCGCCCTCCTCGGCCGAGGCACCTGGGCGAGTGTCGGGCAGGCGGCGAAGACGACCGGCACGGCCTGGACCGGGCTCGGCAAAGCCGCCGCCGGCATGGTGCTCTACACCAACATGCTGGTCGCCCCGTTCGTCTACGCCAGCCACGCCACCGGCACCACACCCCGGTGGGTGCGATCAGCAGGACGATCAGCCCTCGACATGGGCAAGGGCATGCTCGCCTGGGACACCTGGCGCACCGACCCCGCCCGCGCCGCCGGCGCCACCGCGTTCAACCTCACGACGTTCTTCCTCCCCGGCGGCGAAGCCACCGGAGTCCTCAACGCCACCAGAGCCACCCGAGTCGGCGCAGCCGAGACCGGCCTCCTCGGCAGGCTCCTCGGCCACACCGACGACGGCCCGCTGCCACACCTGCCCGACAGCGTCGCTGACCGAAGCCTCGACGTACCTCGGCCGGACCCGGTGGCCTCAGGTGGTGGGCTTCCTCATCTCCACGATCCGGTCGGCGACCGCCTCCCCGGGAGGACACCATCCGGTGTGGCGGCCGCTGAGCACGGTGAGTACGGATCGCGCGGGCATGGGATCGACGACCCGGAAGTCCCGAGGCGTGACCTTCCGGACGACGACAGGTCGAGTACCGAAGGCGTGCCGGATGAGAACGATGGCCCGACCTCAGGGCATGGCGACGGCAGTGGCAGCCGTGGCATCTCCACGAACGAGATCCCGCCACCTCGCACGGCTGAGGACGGTCAGGCCATGCCGACCACGGAGATGGAGCAGGTGTTCGTCGAGGCCGACCGGGCGGAGGGGGTCACCTATCTCAGTCAGTCGGAGCTCGAAGGCACCCGACTCGTCGTTCGCGGCGGCAAGCTGCATGACATGTCGGGCAAACTCTTCGACACGAGCCAGGGCACTTCGGTGTGGGCGCGGGGTGACACCCGTGCGATCTTCGTGATGGATCGCCACGGGAACATCTACGCTTCCAACGACCATGCCGTAGGCCGCTTCCATCACTCCAGCTTCCTTGGCGGGAGACCCGTTGCCGGTGCAGGCGAGCTGAGGGTAGAGGAAGGCGTGCTTAAGATCATCTCTGACAAGAGCGGTCACTACCGCCCGCCGCCGGAGTGCATGCGACGCGTCGCCGAAGTTCTGAAGGCCGCGGGCGTCGACTTCGAAGGCGTCGAGTTCGATTCCTGGGGGAGCTGACATGCAGAACCCGCGGTGGCACCGAGTCGTGGGAAACCTCGTGTACACGCTCATGTACGAGCGGGCGCTCGACGACGACCTTGTCGAGCACCGAGCCAACGCGTTGCTCGTCGAGCCGTTCCATGGCTTCAGTCAGGATGAGGAGTACGCAGCCATCAATGAGACTCTCATGTCGGGCGACGAACTCACCGGACTCCCGCCCACGCCGCAACACGGCGAGGAGCACCTCCGCGACTTCCTGACGAGGGTTCGCGACAGGCTGGACGCCAAGCGGCCATGGCCCGATCTGCCCTTTGTGACCCGCGACGACTCCGAGTGGAATGCCTTCACGGGTGGTCCGGTGATAGCCCGCCTTCATTCAGATGAAGGCGCAGTCCGGTCGCACCTACGGCGCCACTTCGGCCCCGTGGAGGTCGCGGAAGGTCGTCGCAAGGTGCTGATCCTGCGGTTGCGATCGGGCGATGAAGTCGCGCTGATCACACCTTGGTGGCGGGACAACGAGGAGCACATCGCGGTCATCCAGCACCCGGATTCCGATCGGTCGGCGAACGAGGTGCTCACGGCCTTCCGTGATGCCACCGGCTACGGCGCGGACGCGATCACCGACCTCACCGCGGGTAGGAGCGGGATGTCGTGACCGTAGCGGTGCCGGCAACCCATCAGGCGCCTACGCACCGAGTCGCATCGTGACCGTCGAGATGGCTGTCTCACCAGGGCGCGTTGCCCCGACCGGCGTTCGTACGGCAGCCTTTGTGGTTGGCGTGGCAACACTCGGGGAAGGACACATGTGAGCGCACTCGACGACCTGCAGGCGGGGGCTCAGCAGGCCAGGGACGGACTCGACGACCCGGAACGGCTGTTGGCCGAGGTCGCGTCGGCGACCGACGACACCGCGAAGCAGTTCGCCGCCCTCGGCAACGAGGAGATCGCCCAGGTGCTCGCGGTCGCCGCGAAGGACCACGTCGATACGATCAGGGAGGCCCTGGCCGCCGCACGTGACGGCTTCGATTCGCTCGTCGCGAGCTACGAACAGGCCAAGGGCACCGGTTGACTGCCGCGCCAAGCGGTACCCACAACTGGATCACGTGACCCGTCGGTCGTCCGGAGCGAACAGCCCGCTCATCGCGATGACGTGAAGGCGGTCGGCTACGGTCCGGGCGACGCGATGATGGCCGTCCCCCGGCGGTACGCCGGCATGAACGTGCATCGCGAGCGGTCGGGCGACCGCGGCTCGTGGAACACGGCACTGCACACGCCGGAGCCGGGTGCCGTGTACGTCGTCGACGAGCAGTTCCTGTACGTCACCGACGAACGCGGCCGGGTGGAGCACGTCGAGGGCTGGCTCGGCCACGACGAGGGCACGGTGACCGATGCCGGGCGAGTGCGGCCCGCGGCCGGTGCGGCCGGCAGTTCGTGGCGGCTGGAGATCGGCGAGGGCGGCCACCTCGTCGCGACGAAGGTGAGTGGCGGACGTCCAGGCACCGACATCGTCGCCATGACGCGAAAGCTCGACGGTGCCCGGTCGGCGAACTGGCGGACGATGGAGAGCGAGTGGGCGGCCCTTCGACGTCGTGGTGAGCAGGTGCATGCCACGATCGACGTGGACTACACGGGCCGGAGCAGGAGAGCGAACTTCTTCCAGGTCTCCTACCGGCATCAGGGCCGCGAGTACATCAGGGAGTTCGATCGATGACCGACGTCCCGAACCAACGCACCGAGATCTACCGCGAGATCTTCGCGGAGATCTCAGGCTGGCTCGACCGGGGCTGGACCGAGTGCACGGTCACCAGTCGGCGCGTCGCGGGATACGCCCAGATGGATCTGGTCACCGTCCACGAATCCGGCAACTCGGAGCAGCCGCACGTCCAGGGCACGGGACTGAGCCGCCAGCTGCGCACGCTGCGCGAGCTGATGTACGAGCCAGGTAAGGGTGCGTGGTTCACCGCCGTCCTCCGCTTCGAGAGCGGCGGGAGGTTCTCCGCCGACTTCGACTACGACAACGAGCCGACCTGGCACGACGGGATCTCGCCACTGAGCTACGTCGACGAGGTCGAGCGGTTCCCCCGCGATCCCGAGCACACCCCCGACTGGCTGCGCGACCGGCTCGCGGAGGCGGCCCGATCCGACGGGTAACGAGCTACCCGCCGACAGGTCGTCGACCGTCACGGCCGTCTTCGCGAGCACGCTGCTGCCCATCGTGATTCGGGGGTTTCCATCGCCTGCAGCATGTGGGAACCCCCGACTCACGATGTCACCACCGCGGCCCGGTCGCCGTCAGGCCAGGACGCAGTCGCCGCAGAGGCCGCCGCCGGGCACGCGGTAGAAGAGGCAGCAGCTGTGACGGCGGTACGTGGGCGGTGACGCCGTCAGGTCGGCGTCGCCGGCGCCGCGCAACGGCGGCCAGTCGAGCAGCGGACCGCCGAGCGCACGTGCCGCGGCATTCAGGGGCGTCTCGGCGAGTACGCGCAACGTTCCCATGAGCGCGGACGCGACGTTGCCGGTGAGGATGGTCGCGGAGACGCCCGTCGAGGTGCGCAGCGCCGACGCGAGCGGGTCGAGGTGCCTGTCCAGGACGGCCGACGCGATGAGCTCGGCCGCCGGCCGCTCGGTCGCCGGCCGCTCGGCCGAGACCGACGGTGCCGGTGTCACCAGGAGCAGCTCGACAAGGGACAGCTCCGTTGTCCGCCACCACAGGGTCTCGGGATCCAGCGGCGGCACGTCACCGCCGGTCAGCGTGCGGCCGAGGGCGGCCGACCACAGGCGCGCGGCGTAGCCCTGGTGCAGGATCGACGCCGCCACCCGCCGCTCGTGGGTCGCGAGCCGTTCCTGCGTGACGTCGAGCAGCCCGCCGAGTGCGGAGCCGGCGTAGAGCGACTCGGTCGTACGCCAGCCGCCGTCGTCCGGCGGCGCATCGCGGACGGGCAGGGCGAAGTAGCCGCCGAGGTCGTGCAGGGCGTCCGCGTCCACCCGGACAGTCTCGCTCAGTCCGCGGCGGGAACGAGGTCGGTCCGCCGTCGACCGGCTCGGGTGATCCGCGATCGCGTATCTGCCGCTGCTCACTAGGTCCGCGTTGTCGACTGCCGCACGTACAGGTGAGGCTGCACCACCGGACGTTGCACCGGGGGTGGGTCGCCGGCGAGACGGTGGAGCATCAAGGCGACCGTGGCCATCCCCAGTTCCTCCAGGGCCAGGTCTACCGAGGTGATGGGTGGGGTGTTGCCTCTCGTGTACTCGCTGTCGGTGAGGGCCGCGAGCATCAGGTCGCCGGGCATGTCGATGCCGACCTTCTCCGCGGTCTGCGCAATGCCGGCGGCGAAACGGCTGGCGGCGGCGATGATGGCGTCGGGACGCCGGGGGCCGGTCAGGATCGGTTCGATGAGCTTCGCGGCGCCGTCGACGCCCTCGCCTTCGTACAGGCTCTCGTGGTGCGGCTTCATCCGGCGGCGTTTCGCCCACGCGACGTAGGTCTCGCGCGCGTGCCGGTTCCAGGCGTTGTCCTCCGTACCCGTCAGGAGCATCACCCGCCGCGCGCCGTTGTCGTGCAGGTGCTGCAGCAGCTCGGTGACGGCCGTCGACGTGTCCAGGACGACGCTCCAGGGGAAGTCCGGGCGGTCGGTGTCCTCGTCGACGGTCACCACCGGGATGTCGCGGCGGAGCAGCTGTTCGAGCACCTCGTCGCCGCGGTACGGGTGGGCGACGATGCAGCCGTCCATCGGGATGCTCTGCACCGCCGGGTCGAGGATGTCCGGCACGTGCACCAGGCCCATCTTCTGCTCCAGTACCGCCGTGGCGATCGCGCCCAACAGTCGGGTGAACGTCTCCGTACGGGCCATCGAGCCGTGGACGGCGTCGCGCGGGCGCAGGATCAGCCCCACCAGCCCCGACCGTCCCGTGCGGAGCGCTCTGGCGGACGGGTTCGCGCCGTAGCCGAGCTCCTCCGCGGCGGCCATGATGCGTTCCTTGGTGGCGGCCGAGATGGTCCTGCGGCCCGACAGCGCGTGCGACACGGTGCTGATCGAGACCCCTGCGCTCGCGGCGACGTCGCGGATCGTCACGCGCCCTCTCGCCACCTCGTCCTCGGACACGCGACGCACCTCGTCCCCACGGTCGTGACCTGACTCCGCCGGGTAGTGGGCTTGACCCACCGCGGCACCGTCGTCATCATAGGCGAAAGGTTTTGACTCAAAACGTTTTGACACTTCGACACGCACACCTGAGGAGGCGGGCATGGCCGGACTCGGCATGGCGGTCGCGCAGTTGCTCGCCGTCCCCGACGTCGAGAAGAACCTGCGCAGGATCGAGGAGCTCGCGGGCGACGCGGCGGCGCAGGGAGCCGAGGTCGTGGTCTTCCCCGAGGCCGCGATGTACGCCTGGGACGTCACGGCCGCCGACCTCGCCGAGGCGGCCGGCGAGGCCGGCGCGTTCACCGAGGGTCTCGCCGGCGTCGCCACGGCGGCCGGCGTGACGCTGATCGTCGGCATGTTCGCGCCCGCGCCCGGCGGGCGGCCGCCGTACAACCGCATGGTCGTCGTCGGTCCCGACGGCGCCGTGCGGGACGCGTACGACAAGGTGCATCTGTACGACGCATTCGCCTTCCGCGAGTCCGACAAGGTCACTCCGGCGGCGACGACGCCCGACCTCGCCGAGCTGCGTACGGTGACGGTAGGCGACTTCACGCTCGGCCTGCAGAACTGCTATGACCTGCGCTTCCCCGAGATGTCGCGCGCGCTCGTCGACCGCGGCGCGGACGTCCTCGTGATCAGTTCCGCCTGGGTCAGCGGCCCGGACAAGGAGATGCACTGGGAGACGCTGCTGCGCGCCCGGGCCATCGAGAACACCTGCTACGTGGTGGCGTCCAACCAGTCGCCCCCCGCGTCCGCCGGGCTGAGCATGATCGTCGACCCGCTCGGTCACATCGCCGCCACGTGTATCGGCGTCGAGGGGCTCGCCGTCCACCGGCTGCGACCAGATCACCTCCGCGACGTACGCGCGCTCGTGCCGACGCTGCGGCACCGCCGCTACGACGTCGTCGCGCGTACCGCCGACCGTCCCTGACCCTCCGATCCTGAGGAGGACCTGATGACCGTGTGCCCCGCCGACCTCCTCCGCTCCGCTCCTCGCTCGGTTGTCGCCCGGGCGCTCAATCCGCTCCGGACCGCTGCGATGCTCGCTACGGAGGTCGGCTCATGACCATGCGCTCCACCACACCACGCCACCACGGCACGAAACGCGTCGTGACATCGGCCGCGATCGGCCAGTTCGTCGAGTGGTACGACTTCGTCGTCTACGCCTACACGGCGTCGGTCGTCGCCACCCTGTTCTTCCCAGCCGAGGACAGGGCTGCGTCGCTGCTGGCGACGTTCGCCGTCTACGCCATCGGCTTCGTGATGCGACCCGTCGGCGGCTTGGTGTTCGGCCATCTGGGCGACCGGGTCGGACGCAAGGGCGTGCTCGCCGTCATCATCCTGCTCATGGGCGGCTCGACCGCGCTGATCGGCCTGCTTCCCACGTACGAGACCGTCGGCCTGCTCGCGCCGATCCTGCTCGTCGTGTGCCGCCTGCTTCAGGGCATGTCGGCCGGCGGTGAGGCCATGGGCTCCAACGCGCTCGTCGCCGAGCACGCACCCGCCCACCGCCGCGGTCTGTACGTCGGCTTCACCTACTCGTTCGCCAACCTCCCGGCGGTCTTCGCCGGCCTGTTCGTACTGCTGCTCACCAACGTGCTCACCGCGCAGGCGTTCGCGTCGTGGGGCTGGCGCATCCCGTTCGTGCTCGGCGGCGTGCTCTCCCTGGTGGGTCTCTACATCCGCACGCGGGTGGACGAGTCGCCCGCGTTCGAGGTCACGCGTGCCGCCGACCGTGTGTCGCGCGCACCTATCGTCGGCGTGCTGCGCGACCATCGGCGCGCGCTCGGCTTCGCCTTCGCGATGGCAGCCCTGTCGGGTCTCGGCTTCTACTCGCTCACCGGCTACTTCGCCACCTACCTGTCGGAGTCGGTGGGACTGAGCGGGAACGCCTCGCTGATCTCCAACAGCATCGCGCTCACCGTCGCGTTCGTCACGATGCCGCTCGCCGGCCTGGTGTCCGACCGCGTCGGACGCCGACCGATGATGATGGCCGGCGCGGCGCTCAGCGCGGTGTTCGCGATCCCCGCCTACCTGCTCGCCAGTGCCGGCACGCTCGGCACCGCCGTCGCGGGACAGTGCCTGCTCGCGCTCACACTCGGCATCTTCTTCGGTCCGGTCGGCATCGTCTTCCTGGAGCTGTTCCCGACGCGCACCAGGTACAGCGGCGCCGCGATCGGCTACAACACCGCGTACGTCGTCTTCGGCGGTACGGCGCCGCTGGTCGGCACCTGGCTCGTGGACGTCACCGGCAGCCTGCTGGCGCCTGCGGTCTACATGGCGGTGCTCGCCGCGGCCGTTTTCGTCGTGGCCCGCCGGCTCCCCGAGTCGTACCGCAGTTCCCTCGTCCACTCCGAGGACGCCTCGACGTCCGAACCGGCGCCGCAACCGACTGGAGAAAGCCGATGACAGCCGACACGCTCACTGTCTCCTGCGTGCAGTTCACCGCCTCGGACAACGACAAGGAGGGCACGGTCAAGACCTGCCTCGACCTGATCGACCAGGCGGCGGAGCAGGGCGCGAAGCTCGTGGTTCTGCCCGAGCTGTGGACGGGCCTCGGCTTCTCGACACCCACCCGCTACCGTGACATCGCCGAGCCCGTCCCCGGCCCGACGACGGACCTGCTCGCCGGCAAGGCGCGCGAGCACGGCCTGCACATCATCGGCTCGCTGTACGCCGAGACCGGCGACGGGCACTACGAGAACCTCACCCCTGTCATCGACCCGACCGGACGCATCGTCGGTTCGTACGCCAAGACGCACCTGTTCGACGCTCCCGACCGAGTCGACATCAAGAGCGGCATCCGCGAGTCCGCGAAGGTACGGGCGGGCGACGACCTCCCCGTCTTCGACACCGCACTCGGGCCGATCGGCGTCAGCGTCTGCTCCGACCTGCGATTCCCCGAGGTCTACCGCGTGCTGACGCTGCGCGGTGCGCGCATCATCGTCTGCGCCTCGGCCTTCCTCAGCCCGCGCCTCGACCACTGGGAGTTCTTCGTCCGCGCCCGCGCGACCGAGAACCAGGTCTTCGTCGTCGCGTCGGGACAGGTCGGCACCGAGCCGGCCAGCGGCATCAGCTTCGTCGGCCGGTCGATGATCGCCGATCCGTGGGGCACGATCGTCGCCACCGCATCCGACGTCGACGGCGTCGTCACCGCCCACCTCGACCTCGGGCTGATCGAGGTCATCCGCAGCCGCTACCCGTTGCTCGACCAGCGGCGTCCCGAGCTGTACGGCGACATCGTCCGCTGAACCGACGGCCCACCCGGACAGTGTGGCTCAGCCCGCCGCTGGAGTGACGAGGTCGGCCGTCCGTGCCACCGGGAAGAAGCATGCCGCCACGTGGTCGACGGCCTCCTGCTCCATGAGCGCCGGACGCTCCGCGGCACATTCCTCGCGCGCGACCGGGCACCTGGTGCGGAACGTGCAGCCGGACGGAGGGTCGGCGGGGGAGGGCGGGTCGCCGTAGAGGACGATGCGCCGCCGGGCGCGCTCGCGCTCGGGATCCGCGATCGGCACGGCCGACAGCAGCGAGTGGGTGTACGGGTGTCGCGGCCTGGTGAAGAGCGCCTCGGTGTCGGCGAGCTCGACCACACGCCCGAGGTTCATCACCGCGACGCGGTCGGCGATCTGCCGCATCACCGAGAGATCGTGCGAGACGAACAGGTACGCGAGGCCGCGCTCGCGCTGCAGCCGCTTGAGCAGGTTCATGATCTGTGCCTGGATCGAGACGTCGAGCGCGCTCGCCGGCTCGTCGCAGATCACCAGCTTCGGCTCGAGCGCGAGCGCGCGGGCGATGCCGATCCGCTGGCGCTGGCCGCCGGAGAACTCGTGCGGGAAACGGTCCTGGGCCCACGCGTCGAGCCCGACGGCCTCCAGCAACTCGGTCACCCGGGTACGCAGGACGCCGCGGCCGGCGCGTCCGCGCGGCACCTTGCCGTGGGTCACCAGCGGCTCGGCGACGATCTCGCCGACGCGCATGCGTGGGTTGAGGCTGGCGTACGGGTCCTGCAGCACGACCTGCATGTCCTGCCGGACGCCGAGCAGCTGCCGTTGCGAGAGCCGGGTGAGGTCGCGGCCGTCGAACACGATCGTGCCGGCGGTCGGGTCGTAGAGGCGCAGGATCAGCCGCGCGAGCGTCGTCTTGCCGCAGCCGGACTCCCCGACCAGCCCGAGGGTCTCGCCCGGGTAGACGTCGAGCGACACGTCGTCGACGGCCACGACCGCCGAGCCCGCGCCGCCGAACGGGCCGGCGGTGAACTCCTTGCGGATGTTGCGCAGCGAGAGCAGTGGCTCAGTCATGGGCACGTCCTGCGAGGGCACGGTGACGGTCGAGCTCGCCGTCGGGCAGGAGGCACGCGGCGGCGTGGCCCGGCGCGCGCTCGCGCAGCGGCGGCACCTCGTCCGCGCAGGCCTCGAACGCGTACCCGCACCGCGGTCGGAAGCTGCAGCCGGACGGCAGGTCGAGCAGGTTGGGCGGGATGCCGGGGATCGGGTCGAACGGCGCGCCGCCCGGCACGTCGGAACGCGGCATCGACCGCAGCAGCGACAGCGTGTACGGCATCTGCGGACGTTCGAAGAGGTCGTCGACGCGTGCCGACTCGACCGGCCGCCCGGCGTACATGACGAGCACGTCGTCGGCGGCCTGCGCGACGATCCCGAGGTCGTGGGTGATGAGCACGATCGCCATGCCGAAACGGTCCTGCAGGTCGGCGAGCAGCTCCATGATCTGCGCCTGCACGGTGACGTCGAGCGCCGTCGTCGGCTCGTCCGCGATGAGGATCTTGGGCTGACACGCGAGCGCCATCGCGATCATCGCGCGCTGCCGCATGCCGCCGGAGAACTGGTGCGGGTACGCGCCGGCGCGGCTCTCGGGATCGGGGATGCCGACCTCGCGCAACGCCTCGACGGCGCGCAGCCGCGCCTCGTGCCTGGAGAGGTCCTGGTGCAGCCGGAGCACCTCGACGATCTGCGCGCCGATCGTCTTCACCGGGTTGAGGCTCGTCATCGGGTCCTGGAAGACCATGGCGATGTCGTTGCCGCGCACCCGCCGCATCTCGCGTTCGGAGAGGCGGAGCAGGTCGCGGCCCTCGACGACGATCTCGCCGCCCGCGTACACGCACGGCGGTGTCGGGTGCAGCCGCAGCACGGACAGCGCCGTCGCGGTCTTGCCGCTGCCCGACTCGCCGACGACGGCGAGCGTGCATCCCGCCTCGACGGCCATCGACACGCCGTTGACGGCGCGGACGGTGCCGGTGTCGAGTCGGAACTCCACCTGCAGGTCGCGGATCTCCAGCAGCGGCGCGGTCATCGATCCACGCTCCCGCTTCCTCGCTCGCCTCCGGCGGGTGCCGCGACAGCGTGGTCTGTGGTGCGGCGGGTGACGCGGCCCCCACCTCCGGCTCGCTCGTCAGCTCCTGAGCTCACGGGCGCCCCCGAACGGGTTCACCGAACAGCTCGAGCAGCGCCCTGGGGTTGGCGCGGACGACGCCGCTGGGCGGCGGCGCCGCCTTGACGAGCGCGTCCGGCTGCTTCTGCGCGGACCCGGTGACGACGGCGACGACGGTCTCGTCGTCGGCGACCCAGCCCTGCGTCCGCGCCCGCAGCAGCCCCGCCACCGACGCCGCGGCCGACGGCTCCGCCGCGACGCCCTCGCGGCCGAGCAGGCGCATCGCCTCGAACAGGTCGCGGTCATCGACGGCGACTGCACGCCCGCCGGACTCGTAGATCGCCCGCAGTACGCGCGTCCCGCCCTGGATGGGCGCGTCGCCCGCGATGCTCTGCGCGACCGTCAGGCTCGCGTCGCCGTGGGCGCCCGCGATCGTCTGGCCGTCCTGGAACGCGCGCACGAGTGGCGCGGACGCCGCCGGCTGCACGCCGATCATCCGGGGCAGCCGGTCGATCACGCCCATCCGCTGGAGCTCGCGGAAGCCCTTCCACGCGCCCCAGAGCCCGCCGCCGGTGCCGACGGGATGCACCATCACGTCGGGCGCACGCCAGTCGAGCGCCTCGCAGATCTCGTACGCGTACGTCTTCATGCCCTCGTGGCGCACGGGGTTGATGAAGTTCACGAACGAGTAGAAGCCGGCCTCGGCGAGCGCGCTGACGCTGGCGAAGATCTCCAGGCTCGACCGGTAGCTCAACCGCATGACGCGCGCGCCGTACAGGCTGATCGCCGCGACCTTCGTGTCGTTGGCGGAGTCCTCGACGAGCACGGTGGCGTTCATGCCCGCGCGCGCCGCGTACGTCGCGAACGACGCGCCCGCGTTACCGGAGCTGTACGTGAACGCCTCGCTGACCCCGAGCGCCTGCGCGAAGCCGACGGCGATCGAGAAGCCGCGGTCCTTGAAGCTGCCGGTCGGCATCAGGGTGTCGTTCTTCACCAGCAGGCCCGGGATGCCGAGGTGGTCGCCGAGGCGCCTGGTCGTCAGCAACGGGGTGTCGCCCTCGCCGAGGTACAGCGGGACGGTGTCGTCGGGCACGGGCAGCAGCTCCGACCACCGCCACACGCCGAGACCCCGCCGGCCCGCCGCGCGGTCGAGGAGGTCGCGTGACGCACCGCTCAGGTCGTACTCGATCTCGAGCAGACCACCACAGGCGTCGCACAGCAGGGCAGGACTGTGCATCGGCGTGTGCGCGTGGCAGTCGTCGCACACGTAGTGCGTCGCCCTTCCGGTGGGGCTCATCGGGTGTACGCCTTCGGGTCGGCGACGTCGCGCAACATGTCCCCCGTCACGTTGATGGCGAGTGTGGTCAGCATGATGGAGATGCCGCTGAAGACGGCCACCCACCACGCCGTCCGCAGGTACAGCTGGCCGTCGGCCAGCATGCTTCCCCAGGTCGGGATGTCCGGCGGCACGCCGAGACCCAGGTAGCTCAGCGAGGCCTCGGCGACGATCATCGCCGCGACCTGCAGGGTGCCGATGGTGGCCATCGGCGCGACGATGTTGGGCACCAGGTGCCGCGTCATGATCTGCCAGCCGTTGTCGCCTATGGCCCGCGCCGCGACGACGAACTCGCGCGACCGCAATGACAGTACCTCCGCCCTGACGACGCGTGCGTACGCGACCCAGCCGGTGAGCCCGAGGACGAGGATGAGGTACCACAGGCTCGGCCCGAGTACCGCGATGATCGCGAGCGCGAGCAGGATCGAGGGGAACGCCAGCTGCACGTCGGCGAGCCGCATGAAGACCTGGTCGCGCCAGCCGCGGTAGTACCCCGTGACGACGCCGATCGCCGTGCCGACGATCCCGGAGAGCAGCGTCGCCGCGATGCCGACGAGCAGCGAGACCCTGGCGCCGAAGATGATGCGGCTCAGCACGTCGCGGCCGAGCTTGTCGGTGCCGAGGACGTACCCGGGCTCGCTGCCGTCGTCCCAGAACGGCGGCCGCAGCTTGAGCTCGAGATGTTGCGCGTTCGGGTCGTGCGGCGCGATGAACGGCGCGAGTACCCCGACGATCACGACGACGACGAGGATCGCGAGGGCGACCTTGGCGGCGTGGTTGCGCCGGAGCGCCCGCCGTACGGCCCCGAGCATGGTGGGCGACCCGCGCCGCGGCGGCGCCGTGGTGGTGGCGGTCGTCATGTCAGCCTCACCCGCGGGTCGAGGAAGGCGTACGACAGGTCGACGAGCAGGTTGACGAGCACGAAGACCGCGGCGAGGAACAGGATCGTCGCCTGCATCAGCGGGTAGTCGCGATACGTGATGGCCTCGATCGTCAGCCGGCCGACGCCCGGCCAGGAGAACACCTGCTCGGTGAGGATCGCGCCGCCGAGGAGGCTGCCGACCTCCAGGCCGATGACGGTGACCACCGGCAGCGACGCGTTGCGCAGGCCGTGCGAGGCGACGACCTTCCACGTGGCGAGACCCTTGGCGCGCGCCGTGCGGATGTAGTCCTCGCCGAGGACCTCGATCAGCGACGAGCGCAACAGCCGCGCGATGATGGCGGACGAGTACAGGCCGAGCGTGATCGACGGCAGCACGAGGTTGGCGAACCCGCCCATGCCGGACGCGGGGAACCAGCGGAGGTTCACCGCGAACACCAGGATCAGCAGGATGCCGACCCAGAACGCCGGCGTCGACTGCCCCACGAGCACCGCGGCCATGACCGAGGTGTCGGTGCTGGTGCCACGGCGCAGCGCCGACACGATGCCGGCCGGGATCGCCAGCACCAGGGCGAACACGAACGCACCCACCGACAGCTGGAGCGTCGCGGGCAGCCGCTCCAGGATCACGTCGAGCGCGGGCCGGTGGTAGAAGAGCGACTGGCCGAGGTCGAAGCGCACCAGGCCCGTCATGTACGAGACGTACTGGTCGAGCAGTGAACGGTCGAGGCCGAGCGTGGCGCGCAGCGCGTTCTCCTGCTCGAGCGTCGCGTCGGGCGGCAGCATCTGCCGCACCGGGTCACCGGACAGCCGGACGAGCAGGAACGACACGGTCGCGACAAGGAACAGCACGAGCACCGTGTGCCCGAACCGCTTGCCGATGAACAGCCACAGCGCCCGGTCGCCGATGCCGCCGGTGGTACGAACCCGGCGTGCGGTCGGTGGTGGTGCGGTCGCGGCGCCTTCGGTCATGCCTTCCCTAGCTTGGCGTCCGCGAAGGCGAGCGTGCCGTTGGCGTTCATCTTCCACTGCAGGCGGTTGTTCCGCGCATAGACGTTGCTGGTCTGCCAGAGGTAGAGGAACGGTGCCTCGTCCTTCATCAGCTCCTGCAGCTTGCGGAAGGCCACCTTGCGGTCGCCGGAGTCGATCGTCTGCTCCTCGACGTCGACGAGCCGGTCGGCCTCCTTGTCGTCCCAGCGGCTCTGCCGGCGGTCGTGCCTGATGAACGACTGCAGGTTGCTCTCGGCGTCCATGGTCCAGCCGGTGTTGCCGGAGAAGTACATCGGACCGAGCGCGGCCTTGTTCTCCGACACGAGACGCGACTTGAACGTCGCCGCGTCGAGCAGCGACACCTCGGCCTTCACCCCTGCCTTCTCCAACTGGCCGGAGATCGCCTGCGCGATGTCCTTGTCGAGGGACGACGCGGAGAGCTTGGTGCTGAAGCCGTTCGGGTAACCCGCCTGCGTGAGCAGGCTCTTCGCCTTGGCGAGGTCGTGCGTGAACGCCTCGATCGCGGGATCGAAGCCGAACGCCTGGCGCGGGATCAGCGTCGGCGTGCGCTGCGCCGCACCGTTGAGGACCGACTTGATGAGCGTCGGGACGTCGAGCGCGTGGTTGAGCGCCTGGCGCACCTCCTTCTTCGCCAGCGGGCCGCCGCTCAGCGTGTCGAGGGAGACGAAGAACGTGCGAATGCCCGGCGAGGTGACGATCTTCAGGTCGGGCGCGTCGCCGAGCTGGTCTGCGGCGTCGGGCGTCAGGCCCGAGACCATGTCGAGCTGGCCGGACTGCAGTGCGGCGAGTGACGACGACGGGTCGGGCATGATCTTGATGACCAGCCGGTCGACGGCAGGCTTGCCCTTCCAGTACTTCGCGTTGGCCTTCATCGAGACCTCGCTGTCGCGCTTCCACCTCTCGAAGACGAACGGCCCGGTGCCGACGGGCTTCTCGGCGAACGCGGCGTCGCCCTTCTCCTTGACGTACTTCGGCGGGATGATCACGCCGCCGAACAGCGAGACCTTCTGCGGCAGGATCGGGTCGGGCTCGCTGGTGACGAGATCGGCGGTGTACTCGTCGACGACCTTGACGTGGGTGACGTAGCGAAGCTCGACGATCGGTGACTGCGTCTTCGGGTCGACGAGCCGCTCGATGCTGAACTTCACGGCCTCGGCGTCGAACGGCTCGCCGTTGTGGAACGTCACGCCCTTGCGCAGCGTGAACCGCCAGGCCTTGTCGCCGATCGGCTTCCAGCTCGTCGCGAGCCCGCCCACCAGCTTGTCGTTGGTGTCGCGCACCGTGAGCGTGTCGAAGATGTTGATCAGCACGTGCATCGACGGCAGGTCGCCGTGCTTGTGCGGGTCGAGCGTGGTCGCATCCACCGCCTGGGAGACCCGCAGCTCGTTGCCGGCCTCGCTCGCGGGGTTGGCGTCGCCTGCGCAGGCCGTCAGGACGCCGGGCATCGACACGCCGAACGCGGTGACGCCGCCGATCTTCAGCAGGTCGCGCCGGGCGAGCGTCGGGTGGTCGGTCATGAGCTTTCTCCTCTGCTCCCCGCTTGCGTGCCGAGGCACATTTCGTATCGTGAAACGGCGTCCTGTATGGTTGAACGAATATCTCCCGAGGTGTGCGAACACGTCAAGAGCGGGGGCAGCGGATGGCGATGAACTCGGTGGAGAAGACGCTCGTCGTGCTGCGCGCGCTCTCCACCCCGGACCGGCCGCGCAAGCTGGCCGACCTCGCCGGGAGCACCGGCATCAACAAGACGACGCTGCACCGCATCCTGCAGGTCTTCACGGCGCAGGGGTACGCGGTCACCACCGGCGACGGCAGCTACGCGTCCGGCCCCGCTCTCGTCGCGCTCGCGGGTGCGACGCTCGCCGACCGCGACCTCGGTGCGGTCGCGCGCCCGATCCTGGACAACCTGCAGCGGCAGACCAGGCACACCGCGCACTTCGCCGTCCGCAGCGGCACCGTGGCGGTCTACCTCGCGAAGGTCGAGTCGCAGGAGCCGTACCGCATGGCGTCGCGCGTCGGCATGCAGATCGCCCTGCACTGCACGGCGATCGGCAAGGCGATCCTCGCGGGGCTGCCCGACGACGAGGTGCGCGCGATCGTCGCCGCGACCGCGCCGCTGATCAGGCACACGAGCGGCACGATCGTCGACGACGCCGCGCTCGCGGGCGAGCTCGCCGCGATACGCGACCGCGGCTACGCGATCGACGAGGAGGAGAACGAGCGCAACGTCCGCTGCGTCGGCGCCGTCGTCCGCGACAGCGCGGGCACGGCGATCGGCGGCGTCAGCGTGTCCGCGCTGACGTTCGCGCTCCCGCCGGACGACGTCGAGCTCATCGGACCGATGGTGGTGGCGGCCGCCGACCGGATGTCCCGGGCGATGGGTGCGCCGCCGAGGGGAGGAGCCGCATGAACAGGGATCCCGCGGACGTGCTCGACCGCGCGCGTACCGAGCGGGTGTTCTCCGGCGCGGCGTGGGCGGTGGGTCGTGGCGACGGCGTCGTGGCGAGCGGGTATGTCGGCACGCTCGCGTGGGACGGCCCGCCGGTGGCGTCCGACACGCTGTGGGACCTCGCCTCGGTGACCAAGCCGATCGTCGGGCTCGCGGTGATGGCGCTGGTCGAGGACGGCGCGCTGAGTCTCGACGAGCCGGTCGCGGCGCACCTCCCCGAGTACGCGTCGACCGACAAGGCCGACCTCACGGTGTACGACCTGCTGACCCACACGTCCGGCATCCCGGGGCAGCAGCCGCTCTGGCGCGAATGCGCGACGGCCGAGGAGCTGTGGGACGCGGTCGCGCGGCTGCCGGTGCGGTTCCCGGCCGGCACCGACGTCGAGTACACCTCGCAGGGGTTCATGATCCTCGGCCGGATCGCCGAGCAGGTGTCCGGCCGGCCGCTCGACGCGCTCGTCGCGGAGCGGGTGAGCGGGCCGGCGGGCATGACGAAGGCGACGTTCCTGGTGCCCGCGGCCGATCGGGTGCGGGCCGCGGCGACCGAGGACTGTCCCTGGCGAGGCCGTGTCGTGCAGGGCACGGTGCACGACGAGAACGCCGAGATGCTCGGCGGCGTGGCCGGGCATGCCGGCATGTTCGCGACTCTCGCCGACGTCGTGGCGCTCGGCCGGAGCCTGTGCCGCGGCGGCGCGGGACCGTACGGTCGGGTGCTCGCCGAACGCACGCTCGCGGTCATGACCGAGCCGCGCACCGACCACCTGCCGCTGCGTCGCTCGCTCGCATGGCAGGGCAGGGACCCGCACCGATCGAGCGCGGGTGACCTGCTGACGCCGGCGGCCTACGGCCACACCGGCTTCACCGGCACCAGCCTGTGGGTCGACCCGGTGCTCGACGTGTTCGTCGTGCTGCTCACCAACCGGGTGCACCCGCGTCGCGACTCCGACGCGATCGCGGTGGTGCGGCGGCGCTTCCACAACGCCGCGGTGACGGCCGCGCTCGACGGGAAGGTGACGTGATGCTCGACGAGCCGATGCGGGTGGTCGACCCGGACGGCGGGTCGCGTACCGCGGTGCTGCGCAAGGGATCCGGCGACACCGTGACGCTCACCGGTGCCGACGGCCCGCCTGGCGACCTCGTGATCGGCCCGGGCTGGGTCGATCTGCACGCGCACGCGTACGACGGCATGACGTCGCTCAGCCTGCGGCCCGACGACATCGGCCTGCGGACCGGCGTGCACCTCCTCGCCGACGCGGGCAGCGCCGGCCAGGCGACGCTCGACGGGCTGGTGCGCTACGTCATGCCGCAGGCGCGCGTACGGATGCGCGCGTGGCTCAACATCGGCTCACACGGCCTCGTCGACATGCGCGAGACGGCGCACATCTCGCTCATGGACGTCGACGCGACCCTCGCCGCGATCGCACGGCACCCCGACGTGGTGTGCGGGGTCAAGGTGCGGTCGAGCGGCGCGATCGTCGGCGCGATGGGCCTGCAGCCGCTGCGGCTCGGACGGCTCGTCGCGCGGGAGGCCGGGCTGCCGCTGCTCGTGCACATCGGCGAGGCACCGCCGCTGGTCGAGGACGTGCTCGACCTGCTCGACGGCGGCGACGTCGTCACCCACTGCTTCCACGGCAAGACCGGCACGCCGTGGCGTCCCGACGGCCGGCCGGTGCCTGCTCTGGCGCGCGCGCTCGACCGCGGCGTGCTGCTCGACGTCGGCCACGGCGCGATGGGCTTCCGCTTCCCCGTCGCCGAGGCCGCGGTCGCCGCCGGCTTCGCGCCGCACACGATCAGCACCGACCTGCACGTCCGCAACGTCCGTGGCCCGGTGCACGACATGGCGACCGCGCTCACCAAGCTGCTGGCGTGCGGCATGCCGCTCGACGACGTCGTCGCCGCGGTCACGACGAGTCCGCGCCGGATCCTGCGGATGCCCGAGCCCTGGCTCGGTGCCGACGGCTCCGTCCGCCACGCGACGGTGTTCCGGCTCGCCGCCACCGCCGACCGCACCTACCGCGACGCCGCGGGCGAGACCCGTACCCCCGACCGCCACCTCGTCCCCGTCGCCACCATCGTCCTTCCGCGTCTGAGTTCGTGCACCACTTCCTGGTTCTAATACCCGGCCACTGGACGGCTACGTTGATCACCGTTCAGGAGGTAGGAAGTGTCGCAACCGAACTCGGGTCGCAAGCCGCGCAAGCGGCTGGCGCCGTCG
>WHST01000081.1 GCA_009379955.1 Streptosporangiales bacterium
ATCATGTCCCCACTCGTGCTGTTCTTCGGCGACATGTTCCCCGGCTACCCCACCCTCACCGGCCAGTACGTCATCAAAGACATCGTCCTGATCGGCGCCGGCCTCGTCATCGCCGCCAAGACACTCGGCGCCCGGTTCACCACCACCCGGTGAACCCGACGATCCCCGGTGCAGACGTCCTCCCCTCGGCACACCCGCCGAGGGGAGGACGTCCGCGTGCGTCGATAGCGGTTCGATAGGACGCGGTGACAGCATCGGGTGACCGGCGACACCGGAGGGACGGACGGATGGCTACGCGCAGGGTGATCGTCCAGGAGCTCGTCACCGTCGACGGGTTCGTGGCCGGCGACGACGGTGGGCTGGACTTCTTCGAGGGGGCATCGGACTACGCAGAGGTCGACGCCGACAACATCGCGATCCTCCGCGAGGTCGACACCATCCTGCTGGGCCGGACGACGTACGAGATGTTCGTCGAGTACTGGCCGTCCGCCGACGGCGAGGTGGTCGCGAGCGCGGTCAACTCCATCCCGAAGATCGTCTTCTCCGCCACGCTCGACAAGGCGCCGTGGGGCGCCTGGGAGCCGGCCCAGGTGCTCGAGGGCGACGCCGTCGACCACGTGCGCCGTCTCCGCGAGGAGCCCGGCGGCACCCTCATGGTGTGGGGCAGCATCACGCTCGCCAGGGCGCTGCTCGCCGCCGGTCTCGTCGACGAGCTCCAGCTCCGGGTGGTCCCGATCACCCTCGGCGGGGGCATGAGCCTGCTCGGCGCCGATGTCGGCCGTCACGACCTGACGCTCGTCGAGGCGAAGCCGTACCGCTCGGGCATCGCCTCGCTGCGTTACGGCTTCGCCGGCGCCGCCGGTTAGCCCCTGGCGGCGCGGTCGAGGCGGTACTCGACCTCGCCGTGCTCGGTGCCGGGGAGCGGGTCGGGCCACTCGACGTGCACGGTGCGCACGTACGACAGGCCGACCTTCTCCATCACCCGCCGCGAGCCGGTGTTGACGGACATCGTCGTGGCGACGACGGACCGCACCGCCGGATCGCCGAACGCCCACCGCACCACTGCCCGCGCGCCCTCGGTGGCGTACCCGTGCCCCCACGCGCCGCGCCGCAGGCGGTAGCCGAGAGAGACCACGGAGACGTCGTCGACGGAGTCCGGCCAGAACTCCATGGCGTCGTCCGTGGGCGTCACCGGATGCACGCCGAACCACCCGACGAACTCGCCCTCGCTCCTCGTCTCCCCGACCAGGAACCCGAGGTGGTCGTACGTCGCCTGGTACGCGAGGAACCGTGGCAGCACCGTCTCCTCGATCTCCGCGCGCGTCTTCGCCCCGCCGTCGATGTACCGCATGACGTCGGCGTCGCCGTCGAGGAGCAGCAGGTTGTCGACGTCGGACGGCGTGAACGGGCGCAGCGCGAGCCGTTCGGTGAGCAGCACGGGATCCATGGACGCAGGCTGGCGTACGGCACCGCGCCGCGCAACCGACGTCCTCCCCCTCAATCGTCGAGAACCCGGTCGTCTCCCCTTCGTCACCGTTCGCCGGTGCGCATAGCGTCGCGGCCGCTTCCACTGCTAACGTAATTGATAACGATTGTCGTTAATAACAGGGAGGCCACCTCGATGAGTCCACCGCGGGTCGTGACGGCCACCGCGGCGATCGTCCTGTCCGTGGTGCTCGCCGGATCAGTGCTCCTGGCGATCGGACTCGGTCCCGCGGTGATCTCTCCCCCGCAGACAGCGCACTATCTCTGGGCCGCCGTCAGCGGCGGCTCGATCGGGCCCGACGAGGTCACGACATACCAGATCGTCTGGCAGGTCCGCACGCCCCGGGTGTTGCTCGCCATGGTCGTCGGAGCGGGACTCAGTGCGATCGGCGTGGCGGTGCAGGCCATGGTCCGCAACGCACTCGCCGACCCCTTCGTCCTCGGCGTCTCGTCGGGCGCATCGGTGGGAGCGGTCACGGTGAGCGTGCTCGGGGCGTTCGCCGGGTTCGGGATCCACGCCGTGTCCGTGGGCGCGTTCCTCGGTGCGCTCGCCGCCTCGGCCCTGGTGTACCTGGCGTCGTCGGGACGATCAGGCGTCACCCCACTGCGCATGGTGCTCACGGGCGTGGTGATGTCGTTCGGCTTCCAGGCCGTCATGAGTGTCATCGTCTACTTCGCGCCCACGAGCGAGGCGACGAGCACCGTGCTCTTCTGGTCGATGGGCAGCTTCGGCGCGGCAGCCTGGGGCTCCCTTCCCGTCGTCGCGATCACCACCGGCGCCGGCATCGTCATACTGCGGGCGTTCGGCAGGTCCCTCGACGTCATGGCTCTCGGCGACGAGACCGCCGGGAGCCTCGGCATCGACGCGGCGCGGCTGCGCAGGCTGCTCTTCGTCCTCACCTCGATCGCGACCGGCGCCATGGTCGCCGTCAGCGGGGCGATCGGCTTCGTCGGCCTGGTGATGCCGCACCTCGTACGCCTGCTCGTCGGCGCCGGCCACGCCCGGGTACTCGTCGTCGCCCCGCTGGTGGGGGCGATCTTCATGGTCTGGGTCGACCTCGTGTCACGCACCCTCGTCGCCCCGCGCGAGCTCCCGCTCGGCGTCATCACCGCGCTCGTCGGCGTGCCCGTGTTCATCACGCTGATGCGCCGCCGACAGCATCTCGCGAGGCGCTGACCGTGGACCTGCGCTTCGACGACGTCTCTGTCTCGATCGACGGCAACGAGCTCGTACGCGACCTCTCCCTCGACGTCGGGGAGGGCACGGTCGCGGGCCTCATCGGTCCCAACGGGTCGGGCAAGTCCACCGCCCTGCGGTGTGTCTATCGCGCCCTCCGACCGACACACGGCACGGTCTGGCTCGCCGGCGGCGACCTCACGACCCTGTCGTTACGGCGCAGCGCCAAGGTCGTCGCCGCCCTGACCCAGGAGGCGGGCACCGACCTCGACTTCACCGTCGAGGAGATCGTCGCCCTCGGCCGCACACCACACCTGTTCGGCAACCAGGCCCTGAGCGAGCGGGAGCGGCACCTGTGCCGGCAAGCGATGGCCACTCTCGACATCGCGCACCTCGCTCACCGCGGCATCCTCACCCTGTCCGGCGGGGAACGCCAGCGGGTACTCATCGCACGCGCACTCGTCACCGAGCCGAAGGTGCTCGTGCTCGACGAGCCGACCAACCACCTCGACATCCGCCACCAGGTCGAGGTGCTCGCGCTGCTGCGACGATCCGGCCTCACCGTCCTGGTCGTCCTGCACGACCTCAACCTCGCCGCCGCGACCTGCGACCGGGTCGGCGTCCTCTCCCACGGCCGCCTCGTCGCGACGGGTACGCCGCGAGAGGTGCTCACGCCCGCGCTGGTCAGAGAGGTCTTCGGCGTCGAGACCACCGTGGTGTCGCATCCCCTGACCGGCGATCCGCAGCTCCTCTATTCCCTCAGCTCGTCCGCCACGCCGATGAAAGGCAGTCCCCCATGACCCAGCGCCCGTCCCACCGACTCACCGCGACACTCGTGACCGCGACGGCCGCGGCCTCGCTGCTCACCGGGTGCGGCGCCACGGTCGAGGACTCCGCGGGCTCGCGGACGACGGCCGTGCACCGCTGCGGCGAGCGCGTCGAGTACACGCCGCCACGACGCGCGGTCGCGTACGAGGGCGGCAGCGCGGACAAGCTGTTCGCCCTCGGCCTCACCGAGCACGTCCACGGCTACGTCATGCCGCCCGCCAACCCGCCGGTACGCGAGTCGCCGTGGGCGAGCGAGTACGCGAAGGTCGAGATGCTCAGTGACGATCTCCTCAACAAGGAACTCGTGGTGCAGGCGAAAGCCGACCTCGTGGTCGCCGGCTGGAACTCCGGCTTCAGCGACCAGCGCGGCATCACGCCTGAGGTCCTCGACAAGCTGGGGATCCAGAGCTTCATGCACGCGGAGTCGTGCTTCAACTACCCCGGGCACCCCGAGCGGGTCACGCCGTTCGAGGGCCTGTACACCGACCTCGAACGCCTCGGCAGGATCTTCGGCGTCGAGGACCGGGCGGCAGAGGTCGTCACCGATCTCCGAGCACGCGTCAAGACGGTACGGTCCCGGGCTCCGAAGGGAGACCCCGTGCCCGTGTTCCTCTACGACTCGGGCACGGACCAGCCGTTCACCGCCGGCGCGCAGGTACCGCCCGACGACATCATCAGGTTCGCCGGCGGCCGTAACATCTTCGCCGACGTCGACGCCCGCTGGACCCAGGTCGGCTGGGAGGCCGTCGTCCAGGCGAGTCCCGAGGTCATCATCGTCCTCGACTACGGCGACCAGCCGGCGGCGGAGAAGATCGCCTTTCTGAAGAAGTCACCGAAGACCCGCCACCTGCCGGCCGTCGTCAACGACCGCTTCTACGTGCTCGACTACAACGAGGGCATCAGCGGCCCCCGCAATGTCGACGGCCTGGAGGGCTTCGCCGAGTACCTGCGCGACCTGGACTGACGACCTGCCGAGAAAGGGACGAGGATGACCTTCGCCGAGGTGACCGAACCGTTCGACACAGGGCACCGAGAGTTCGGTGCGCTGTCCCCTCTGCTGTGGCAACCGCTCGGCAGCGCACTCGTCGAACGAGCCGGGCCCAGACCCGGGGAACGCGTGCTCGACGCCTGCTGCGGCGACGGCGCATCGGCCATCCCCGCAGCTCGAGCCGTCGGGGAGAGTGGACACGTCGACGCCGTCGACGGCGCAGCAGGACTGCTCGAGCTCGGTCGCACCAGGGCCACGGATCTGCCACAGCTCCGATTCGCCCGGGCCGACGTCACGGCGTGGCGGACAGAGCAGCGGTACGACCTCGTCCAGTGCGCCTACGGTGTCTTCTTCCTCCCGGACATGGACGCGTCCTGTCGGCGACTCATCGGCATGCTGACCGGTGGCGGACGGTTCGCCGTGTCCGCCTGGAGGTATCCCGCCATCAGAGAGTTCGCCACCTGCCTCATCGCCGCCGTGGAGGAGGAACAGGGCAAGCCGCTTCCCGCGCCGTCCAGCGTGCAACCCGCCGAACGCATCGACAACGAAGGCAAGCTCCACGACTGGCTGGCTTCGCTTGGCCTGGTCTCGGTGCAGACATGGACCGTGCCCTTCGAGTGCCCCCTCACCGATCCCGAGGTCGCGTGGATGATCGTGACCGGCACCGGATTCCGCGGCATGCTCGACAGGTTCGACGACGCCGGCGTCGAGCGGGTCCGGCAGGGACTGCTGCGGCGGATCGACGAACGCCGACTCCACACCCTCGACGCCACATCCGTGATCGGCGTGGGGACACGCCAGGAGAGGAGCGACAGGTGACGAACGGGACCAACGGCACACGAGGACGAGCCGACGCGACCCTACGCATCCACGCCCTCCGCGACCAGGAACGACGGTCTGCCGATCCGGCACTCGTCGCCCTCGTCCAGCTGATCCAGGAGCAACCGCCCTACAGCTACCGCGCCGACGAGGTCCCCCATGCGTCTACGTGGTTCACGGCCCTGCTGAGCAACAGCACGGTTGCCTACACCGCCTCGACGGACCGGCCCGTCGCCTACTGCGTCCTGATGCCCCTTCGCCGTCGCCCCGACGGGGAGAAGCTCGCCACACTCACCGGCGTGGACCTGGAGCGCACCTTGTACATCGCCGAACTCGGCGCCGATCCGTCGATCCGACGACGCGGCGTCGCCACGCGCCTGCTGTTGGCCGGACTCTCGAGCGCACCGCCCGATGTCGACACCTACCTCGTGCGCACCCTGGCGGACAACACCCCGGCCATCACCCTGTACCAGAACCTCGGATTCACACTCATCGACCGTACGCGGCAGACACATCGTGGTCGCTCGCGCGTCTTTCTGACCTGCGACCGGCCGGCGCACGGTTGGTCATCGTCGAATGGCGGCCCTGCGTCGAACGGACGATGACTCGACGAGTGCTCGGGTGAGCTCGTGAGCCGGACGCGCGAGTACCTGATCGGCGGGACCGTCCTCGATGATCCGACCGTCGTCCATCACGAGCATCCGATCGGCGATCTCGGTCACCACCGCAAGATCGTGGGTGACGAGGACGAGCGCGCGATTCAGATCTCGGTGGTGATCACGCAGTTGTCGTAGCAGCGCAGCCTGGGTGATCACGTCCAGGCCGGACGTGATCTCGTCGCAGATCAGGACACGCGGCTCGGCCAGCAGCGCTCTGGCGAGGGCGGCGCGTTGCAGTTCGCCGCCGGAGAGTGCGGTCGGACGCCGGTCGATCATCGCGGGAGAGAGTCCGAACCGTTCCAGCATGGTGCGCGCATCGCGCCGTGCCGTCGCCACCGGCGTGCCGAAGAGGCGGACGGCGGTCCGCGCGACCTGGTCGATGACCGCGGTGAACTCACTGAACGAGGCATGCGAGTCCTGGAAGACGTACTGGACTGCGGCGAGGTCCGCTCTGGACCTGTGTCGGAGGCCGGGTGCGAGTGGGCTGCCGTCGAGCAGCATCCTGCCCTCGAACGGCGTGTGCAAGCCGGCGATACACCGGGCAAGCGTCGTCTTCCCGCTGCCTGACCTTCCCACCAGCGCCACCCGCTCACCCGCAGAGATCCGAATCGATACGTCGTGCAGCGTGTGCCTGCTGGCGCGGGCGCGCCGGTGCCCGGCGGTCAGACCCTCCACCACGAGAAGATCACCACGGGTGGCGGTGAGCTCCCGTGCCGTCGCGGCCGCCTGGTGCGCGGTGGTCAACGCCCGCGTGTAGTCGTGCGCGGGGGTGTGCAGCACCTGGCTGGCCTTGCCCCGTTCGAGGAGCTCACCACCGCGCATCACGAGCACCTGGTCGGCGAGCAGCTCGACCAGGTCCAGGTCGTGGGTGAGCAGCAGGACGGCGATCCCTCGTTCACGCATCGCACGTAACTCGCCCGCGACCCGCTGACGCGTCAACGCGTCCTGACCGGTCGTCGGCTCGTCGGCGACGATCAGCTTGGCCTTGCCGATCAACGCCTGCGCGAGTACGACACGTTGCTGCTGACCACCGGAGAGCTGATGCGGGTATCGGTCGAGCAACTGCGCGGGATCTGCGATCTCCGCACGCCGCATGGCGTCGATCATCATGCGGCGCACGCCGGTGCGCCGCCTGCGCACCGGCGTACTGCCGATATGCAGGCGTGCGATCTCGGCGAGAACTCCGCCGACCTTGCGTGCCGGGTTCAGCGCCGTCGAAGGATGCTGTGGCACGTAGCCGACCAGTCCCGGTGGCGGTGGATGCTCCGCGTCCACCGGGTGGCCATCGACCAGCACACGCCCGGACACGCGAATGCCGGGGGCCACCTCACCGAGCAAGGCCAGCCCCGTGGTCGTCTTGCCGCTGCCGGACTCCCCGACCAGGGCGGTGACGCTACCGGCGTCCATCCGGAACGACACTCGATCCACGATGGGCTCATTGCCGTGAAGGGCGGAGAACTCGTCGACGAGAACCAGCTGCCGCGTCATCGCGCCGGCTCCCCGTGCCGGTCGCGGCGGGTCAGCGTCTGGTCGAACAACAGGTTGATCCCGACCACCAGTGCGATGATCAGACCTGCAGGGACGAGCACAGCCCACGGTTGTACGAACAGCCCGACGCGGTTCCGATCCACCATCGCTGCCCAGTCACTGGTCTGCGGTGACACCCCGACGCCAAGGAAGCTCGCCGAGGCGACGAGGTAGATGGCGCCCGTGAACCTCGTGCCGGCATCGGTGAGCACCGTGCGGATCATCGACCTGGTGACAAAGCCGATCGCGATCCGCCACCATCCCTCGCCCTGCAGGCGCATCGCCTCCACTGCGGGCCGTGCCGAGATCGACAGCGCCGAAGCGCGGCAGATCCGGATCACGTCGGGGAGGTTGATCAGCGCGACGACGGCGATGAGCAGCCACATGGTTCCCGGCGCCATCGAGGCGAGCAACAGCAGCATGAGCATGGACGGGATCGCCAGCGCGATGTCCAGGGGTCGCATGAGGAGCTCGTCGAGCATGCGGCGGCGAGTCATCCCTGCCAGCACACCGATCGGCACTGCGGCAAGGTACAGGCACACGGTTGCCGCGGCCGCCACCAGCACGACGGTACGACCGCCGAGCAGCACCTCGTTCAGCACGTCAGCTCCGGCGTAGTCGGTGCCGAGCAGGTGCCCGTTCCCCGTCGTGGACGCGGTGTCCTTGGACCCGCCGCGCGTGACGAGCAGAGGGCCGAAGACCGCTGCCAGCAACGGCACTCCGAGCAGCACCACGCCAGGGATGAGACGCCATGAACCTCTCATCGCGACGACTCCGCGGCCGGCACCAGCAGCCGGGCGGCGATGTCGGCGCCGAGATTGACCACCACCGTCGTCACCCCGAACAGGAGCGCCAGCCCTTGGATCACCGGGAGATCCCGATTGGCCACCGCTTCCACCAGCGTGGTTCCGAGTCCGGGTATGACGAAGATCGCCTCGACGACGATCACTCCGCCGATCAGCCAGTCGGTGGTGCGGGCCAGCTGCTGCGCGGCAGGCGCCGCGGCGTTGGGCAGGGCATGCGCGAGCTGAAGGCGCACACCGCCGATGCCGAGCCTGCGGGCATGCTGCACGTATCCCGACCGCAGCGCGTCCACCATGCCGGCGCTCACCAGCCTGCTCAGCGAGCAGACCGGGCGGATCAGCAGCACCAGCACCGGAAGTACCAGCACCGCGGGACTCTCGAGCAGGTTGCCGGTACCCACGGCAGTCGGCGGGAACAGACCCAGCTGCACCGCGAAGACCGCCACCACGACGATGCCGAGGGCGAACTCCGGAACCGAGTACAGGCCGAGCGTGACCGAGCTGATCACCCGATCGACCGCTCCACCTTCCCGGTTCGCAGCAACCACCCCGAGCAGCAGGGCAGCAGGGACCACCAGCAACAGCGTCGACGCCGCCAGCGTCACCGTCGGACCGAGCGCACCACCGACGATGTCGCTGACCTGCCGGGGACCCACCAACGACGTACCGAGGTCGAGGCGCACCGCGTCGGAGAACCAATCGCCCAGTCTGACGAGAACTGGCCGGTTCAACCCGAGCTCATGACGAAACTGCGCGATCAGCGCCGGATCCGGGGTGTCCCCGGCGAGCGTCACGGCCGCGTCGCCGGGCAGCGCCTCGGTCAGGAAGTAGATGGCGACCATCACCGCGAGCACCTGCCAGATGCCCAGCACCGCGCGGCGCAGGAGGTAGCCGGCCAGACTCACGCTCCCAGCCACACCTTGTCGAACCGCGCCCAGTTCAGCGTGTTCGCCGGCGCCTTCGAATCCACCCCACCCACGTTGGGCGCCGAGGCCACGATCCAGTCAGAGACACCCCAGATCAACAGACCGCCCTGCGCGTGGAGCTGCCGCTGCATCTGCAGGTAGAGCTCGGTACGCCGCGCTTCGTCCGGTGTCGACTGTGCTCTCCGGTAGAGCGCATCGAACTCGGGCCGCCGCCACCTGGTGAAGTTCGTCGTCGATCCGGTCAACAACCGCTGCGCGATATGAGACTCGATCGGCATGACCCCGGAACGGTAACCGGCGATGACACCATGATCGCGAATGTCGTTCCAGTACGTGTCCTTGTTGCCTTGCGCCACCTTGACCCGCACACCGGCCTCGAGGGCCTGGTCGGCGTAGCCGAGGGCGGCCTCCCGCAGGCCGGTGGCGACGTCAGACGTGTCGAGCGTGACCCTCAGGTTCTCCGCACCGACCTTCTTGAGCAGATACTTCGCTCGATCGATGTCCTGCGTCCGCTGAGGAATCGAGTCAGCGTAGTACTTGTAGCCCTTGCCGAAGAGGTCATTGGCGACCTCACCCGAGCCCTGCAGGACGGATCGCACCAGCTCCTGGCGGTCGGCGATGAGGAAGAACGCCTCCCGGACCTCCGGCTTGTCGAACGGCGGACGATCGACCTTCATCGCGAGAGCGTGCATGTTGCTGGCCGGGAGCCGGTAGATCCTTACGCGCCCGCCCTTCTCGTGCGTGCGCGCGGTAGTGAGTGTCAGCTCGTGCGCGTACTCGATCTGTTTACCGAGGAGTGCGTTGATCCGCGCCGACTCGTCGTTGCTGACCAGGATCTCGAGCTCGTCGAGATACGGCGCTCCATCCCAGTAGTCCGGATTGCGAGCCAGCAGGAGATTGCGTCCCGGAGCGAAGGACACGAACGTGAACGGACCGCTCCCGACCGGCCGATCCAGGTCGACGGTGCCGCCGGGCAGAATGTATGCCCCGAGCGTCGCCATGGCATTGGGAAACTCCGCGTACGGACGAGTCAGCACGAACTCGACGGTTCGGTCGTCGACCGCCCTGCTGGCCCCGAGATCGATCATCGACAGACTCGTCTTGGCACGCGCCTTGCTTCGTGGTGAGAGTATGCGCGCGTAGCTGTCGAGTACATCGGCTGCACGCACGGGTCGACCGTCGTGGAAGACCGCCTCGCGCCAAGGTGATCCGCCAGGTCTTCTGTTGGGCGTTCGATTCCCAACGCTCGGCCAACTGGGGCTGCGGAACCATATCCGCTCCGTACTCGGCCAGCTTGTCGAACATCGCCTTCGCTCGGGCCAGTTCCACGTAGAAGTTGCTCACCTGTGGGTCGAGTGTCTCTATGGCCCCGCTTCCATTGAACGCCGCACGCAACCGCCCACCGCGACGCGGCCTGTCGGCCCGATCGGGTCCCTCGTTGCTGCCACACGCAGCAAGGAACACGCCGAGGCCGGCACCCGTCGCCGCCGTCAAGAACCCACGGCGACTCAACGCGTCGAGGGCTGCACCACCACTTGCCACGTCGATCTTCTCCTTGCGAACGCACGACGCCATCGAGACGAGACCGGTCACGGCGCAGCAGATCCATGACAGACGGCGACTGCAGCACGGCGACCTCTGCAACGCTAACGATAACCGTTGTCAGCAACGTGTCAAAGCTACGACGCCCAAGTCACCGCATCGTCACCAGAGCGAGGCACGTCCATGGCTGCCAGGGCATGATGGGAGGGACATGACGACCATCGACCCGCTCCCCCGGCCCAGCACCGACGACCCGGACGCCCTGTTCGACGCCTTCACCCGGTGGGCGGAGAAGCAAGGGCTCAGCCTCTATCCCCACCAGGAGGAGGCGCTTATCGAGATCCTGTCGGGTGCGAACGTCATCCTCAGCACGCCGACGGGCTCGGGGAAGAGCCTCGTCGCCACCGGCGCACACCTCGCCGCGATGGCGTCGGGACGTCGCACGTACTACACCGCGCCGATCAAGGCCCTGGTGTCGGAGCGGTTCTTCGCCCTCTGCGACGTCTTCGGCGCGTCCGAGGTCGGCATGCTCACCGGCGACGCGAGCGTCAACCCCGGGGCCCCGGTCGTCTGCTGCACGGCCGAGATCCTGGCCAACATGGCGCTGCGCGGCGGCGACCGCGCCGACGTCGGCCAGGTGGTGATGGACGAGTTCCACTACTACACCGACCCCGACCGCGGCTGGGCGTGGCAGGTGCCACTGCTCGAGCTGCCGCAGGCGCAGTTCGTGCTGATGTCGGCGACCCTCGGCGACGTCAGCAGGTTCCGGGACGACCTGACGCATCGCACCGGGCGCCCGACCGCGGTGGTGACGTCGGCGGAGCGCCCGGTGCCGCTGACGTTCAGCTACGTCACGACGCCGCTGCACGAGACGATGGAGGAGCTGCTCACCACCCACCAGGCCCCGGTCTACATCGTCCACTTCACCCAGGCCGCCGCCCTCGAACGCGCACAGGCGCTGATGAGCGTCAACGTCTGCACCAGGGCAGAGAAGGACGCCATCGCGGAGAAGATCGGGGGCTTCCGCTTCGCCACCGGCTTCGGCAAGACCCTGTCGCGGCTCGTCAGGCACGGCATCGGCGTGCACCACGCCGGCATGCTGCCGAAGTACCGCCGCCTGGTCGAGACGCTCACCCAGGCCGGGTTGCTCAAGGTGATCTGCGGCACGGACACGCTCGGGGTCGGCATCAACGTGCCGATCAGGACCGTGTTGTTCACCGGCCTGTCCAAGTACGACGGAACGAAGACACGGCTGCTCCAGGCGCGCGAGTTCCACCAGATCGCCGGTCGTGCGGGGCGGGCCGGGTTCGACACAGTCGGCTCCGTCGTCGTGCAGGCGCCCGACCACGTGATCGACAACGCGAAGGCCCTGGCGAAGGCCGGCGACGACCCGAAGAAGCGGCGCAAGGTGGTCCGCAAGAGGCCGCCGGACGGCACGATCGGCTGGGGCGAGCCGACGTTCGAACGTCTCGTCGAGTCCGCGCCCGAGGCGCTCACGTCGCGCTTCACCGTGAGCCACTCGATGCTGCTCGGCGTGATCAGCCGTCCCGGCGACGCGTTCACGGCGATGCGCAAGCTGCTCACCGACAACCACGAGGAACGCCCCGCTCAGCTGCGCCACATCAGGCGGGCGATCGCCGTGTACCGCGCCCTGCTCGCCGCCGGTGTCGTGGAGCGGTTGCCCGAGCCGGACGCCGAGGGCCGCTCGCTGCGCCTCACCGTCGACCTGCAGCTCGATTTCGCGCTCAACCAGCCGCTGTCCCCGTTCGCGCTCGCCGCCGTCGAGCTGCTCGACCCCGAGTCGCCGACCTACGCCCTCGACGTGGTGTCGGTCGTGGAGGCGACCCTCGACGACCCCAGACAGGTGATCCGCGCCCAGCTGAACAAGGCACGCGGCGAGGCCGTCGCGGCGATGAAGGCCGAGGGCATCGAGTACGACGAGCGCATGGCCCTGCTCGACGAGGTCACCCACCCGCGTCCGCTCGCCGAGCTGCTCGACGCGGCGTACGAGATGTACCGGCAGGGCCACCCCTGGGTCGCCGACCACCTGCTGTCACCGAAGTCGGTCGTGCGCGACATGTACGAGCGCGCGATGACGTTCGTCGAGTACGTGAGCTTCTACGGGCTGACCAGGTCCGAGGGCCTGGTGCTGCGCTACCTCGCCGAGGCGTACAAGGCGCTGCGCCAGACCGTCCCCGCCGAGGCGCGCACGGAGGAGCTCACCGACCTCATCGAGTGGCTCGGCGAGCTCGTCCGCCAGGTCGACTCCAGCCTGGTCGACGAGTGGGAACGTCTGCAGAACCCGGACGAGGACGAGCGGCGCCCGGCGGCGAAGGGTCCGGCGCTGCTCACCGACAACGTCCGCGCGTTCCGGGTGCTCGTGCGCAACGCGCTGTTCCGGCGGGTCGAGCTCGCGGCCCTGCGTAGGTACGACCAGCTCGGCGAGCTCGACGCCGCGGCCGGCTGGAACGCCGACACGTGGGCCGACGCCCTCGAGCCGTACTTCGAGGAGCACGCCGACCTCGGCATCGGTCCCGACGCGCGCGGGCCGGCCCTGCTGATCGTCGACGAGCAGCCCGGACGCTGGGTCGTCCGGCAGATCTTCGACGACCCCGCCGGCGACCACGACTGGGGCATCAGCGCCGAGATCGACCTCGCGGCGTCGAACGAGCTCGGCACCGCCGACATGCGGGTGACCGACGTCGGCCGACTGTGACGCGCCGCGACCTCGTCATCGCTCGTCGCTCTTCACGCGCTTCCGCTCGACGCGTGCGGCCTCCTCCTCGTCGATCCGCCGCCACTCCTCCTTGACGTCGCGCCACATCGCCGCCCAGTCGTCGCCGAGTTGAGCGAGCGCCTCGACGTGCGCAAGCGTGGCCAGCGCTATTCGTTCAGACGGCGTGCGACGCGACCTCGTCGGCGTGGTGACAGGCGACGAGGCTGCCGCCGTCGGTGTCGGGCGCGGGGCGCAGCGGTGGCACGTCCGTCGCGCAGACCTCCGTGGCCAGCGGGCACCGGGTGCGGAACCGGCACCCGCTCGGCGGGTTCCTCGGACTGGGGACCTCGCCCTGGAGCACGAGCCGCCTCCGCAGACGCTCGGCCTCAGGGTGCGGGACGGGGACGGCCGAGAGCAGCGCGCGCGTGTACGGGTGCCGCGGCCGGTTCGAGAGCGCCTCCGCCCCACCGATCTCGACCACCCGGCCGAGGTAGATCACCGCTATCCGGTCGCCGATATGCCGTGCCATGCCGAGGTCATGGGTGATGGTCAGGTACGTGAGGTCGAGCTCGTCGCGCAGATCCTGCAGGAGGTTGACGATCTGCGCCTGGATCGAGACGTCGAGCGCCGCGATCGCCTCGTCGGCCACGACGAACAGCGGCTCGGTGGCGAGGGCACGCGCGATGCCCACCCGCTGCCGCTGACCGCCGGACAGCTCGTGCGGGTACCTGTCGACGTGCCTGGCGTCGAGGCCGACCATCTCGAACAGCTCCCCGACCCGCGCTGCCCGGTCGGCGCGAGGCCGGATCCGGTTGACGGCCAGGGCTTCGGCGATCACTGATCCCACCGTGAGCCGCGGGTTGAGTGAGGAGTACGGGTCCTGGAAGACCATCTGCATCTTCGGCCGGACGGCACGCAGCCGTGCCGACGGCGTCGTGCTGATGTCAGCGCCGTCGAAGACGACACTGCCCGCGGTCGGCCGGACGAGCCGCACCAGCGTGCGCCCGAAGGTGGACTTACCCGAGCCGCTCTCGCCCACCAGCGCCAGCGTCTCGCCGCGGCGGATGTCGAGGCTGACGCCGTCGACGGCGCGGATCTCGCCGACGCGGCGGCGCAGGACGCCGGCACGCACCGGGAAGTGGGTGTGGACGTCACGCGCCCGGACGAGCACGTCGTCGGGCGTGGATGTCCCGGTGCTCATGCCGTCTCCTCCTCTGTGCCGAGGGACGTGGCGGCCGGCGGCGCGGGCACGGCGAGGGTCAGCTCGTCCTGCCGCAGGCATCCGGCGTCGTGCCCGGCGGTGGCGCCGGACACCTGGGTCAGCGCGGGAACGGTGTCGACGCACTCGTCGACCGCGGAGTCGCATCGCGGCTGGAACGGGCACCCGCCGCCGAGCCGCGCGAGGTCGGGTGGCGTGCCCGCGATCGGCCTGAGCCGGCGACGCTCGCCGGTCCGCGGCGGCACGGAGCAGAGCAACCCTGCCGTGTACGGATGCCGCGGACGGTCGAACAGCGGCCCGACGGGCGCCCGCTCGACGATGCGTCCGGCGTACATCACGGCCACCCGGTCGACAAGCCCCGCGACGACACCGAGGTCGTGGGTGATCCAGACGACCGCGGTGCCGAACTGGGTACGGAGGTCCCTGACCAGCTCGAGGATCTGCGCCTGGACCGTGACGTCGAGCGCCGTCGTCGGCTCGTCGGCGATCAGCAGCGAGGGGTCGCAGCACAGGGCGAGCGCGATGACGAGGCGTTGCCGCTGGCCGCCGGAGAACTGGTGCGGGTAGTCGCGCACGCGCTGCTCGGCGTCGGGGATGCCCACCCGACCGAGCCACTCGACCGCTCGACGCCGCGCCTCCGACCGCCCGATGCCGAGGTTGTGCCGCATCACCTGGGTCAGCTGGCTGCGCACCGTCAGCGCGGGGTTCAGCGCGGTCATGGGGTCCTGGTAGATCATCGCGATCTCCGAGCCGCGCACCGCGCGCAGCTCGGCGGGTGACGCCGTCAGCAGGTCGCGTCCCCGGTACCTGATCGCGCCGCGGACGATGCGCGCCGGCGGCATCGCGAGCAGCCGCATGACGGTGAGGGCGGTGACCGACTTGCCCGAGCCGCTCTCCCCGACGATGCCGACGGTGTCCCCCTCGCCGACGTCGAGCGAGAACCCGTCGACCACCGTGACGTCGCCGTCGTCGGTGTCGAATGCGATGGTCAGGTCGTCGATCTCCAGCAGCGGTGCCATGGCCCTTCACCTCCGCCTTCGCCGCGGGTCGAAGGCGTCCCGCAGACCGTCGCCGATGTAGTTCACGCAGAGCACGACGAGGAAGATCATCAGGCCGGGGAAGAGGCCGCGCCACCAGTGCCCGAGCGCGATGACGGGACGCTGCGCCTCGAACAGCAGCGCTCCCCACGTCGCCTGCGGCGGCTGGAACCCCAGCCCGAGGAACGACAGCGCCGACTCCACCATGATCGCGCTCGCGATACCGAGCGTCGCGGAGGCGATCACCGGTCCGAGTGCCCCGGGCAGGATGTGGCGTACCGCGATCCTGACCGGTCCGACACCCGTACTTCGCGCCGCCTCGACGAACTCCTGCTCCTTCAACGACAGGTAGCTCGCGCGCACGATTCGCGCGGTGTTCATCCAGCTGAACAGCGCGATCGCGGTGACGATGACGCCGAAGCTCGGCCCGACCAGTGCGACGAGCAGGATCACGACGAACAGCGACGGCACCGAGTAGAAGACGTCGGCGACGCGCATCGCGACGTTGTCGACCACACCGCCGGCGTAACCGGCGACGGCGCCGACGAGCACACCGATCAGCAGCGCCGCCACCACAGCCGACGCGGCGACCGCGACGGTCAGCCTGCCGCCCTCGAGGACCCGGGCCAGCTGGTCGCGGCCGAGCTGGTCGGTGCCCATCGGGTGGGCGAGCGACGGTGCCTGGTTGCGTGCCGCCAGCTCGATGCCGTCGGCGTCCGCGGCGACGAGCAGCGGCCCGATGAGCACGGCGAGGACGACCACACCGAGCACGGTCGCGGCGACGACGGCGAGGCGGTGGTGGCGGAACCTGTCCCAGGCGTCGACCCGCAGCGCTCGTCCTGGTGCCGGTGCTCTCTCGACAGGAGTCGCGGTGCCGTCGGCGGGCGTGGTCATCGTCATGGTCGATCCCGCCTACTCGTAGCTGATCCGTGGGTTGAGCCAGCCGTACACGAGGTCGGCGAGCAGGTTCGCGAGCACCACGAGCACCGCCGCGACCATCAGGATCCCCAGCAGGACCGGGTAGTCGCGCAGGTTCGCCGACTCCACGAAGATCCGGCCCATGCCCGGCAGGCTGAAGATCGACTCCGTGATCACCGCGCCGAGGAAGAGCTCGGGGACGGACAGCACGGCGATGGTCACCACGGGCGTCGCGGCGTTCTTGAACGCATGGTGGAGCACGACGATCCGCTCGGGCAGCCCGCTGCCCCTCGCGGTGCGGACGTAGTCCTGGTCGAGCACCTCGATCATCGCCGACCGCACGTACCTGGTGAGCTGCGCGACCGTGATCAGGGACAGGACGGTCACGGGCATGATCAGATGCGCGCCCAGGTCGACGGCCGCGGCGAGGCCCTGATGATCCGAACGGAGGTCACTGATGCCCGACGACGGCAGCCAGTGCAGTTGGTACGAGAAGACGTAGAGCAGCATCAGACCGAACCAGAAGCTCGGTGTGGAGAGGCCGGCGAACGCCATCCCGGTGGAGGTGTAGTCGAAGACCGAGTTGCGGCGGTACGCCGAGACGATGCCGACGGGCAGCGCGATGAGCAGCGCCACGAGCAGCGCCATCCCGGTCAGCAGCAGCGTCAACGGGACCCGCTCGGCGATCATGCCGATGACGGGCTCACCGCTGTTGTACGACACTCCCCAGTCGCCGGTCACCAGACCGCCGATCCAGTTCGCGTACTGCGTCGGGAGCGGCTTGTCGAGACCGTACTGCTCCCGCAGCTGCGCCATCTGCTCCGGGCTCGCCTGCGTGGCGCCCTCGCCGGCGACGAGCGGACCTCCGGGGGTCATCTGGAGCAGGAGGAACACCACGATGCTGATGCCGGCGAGCAGCGGTATCGACTGCAGCAGGCGTCTGATGAGGTAGGAGGTCATCTCGTCGTCTCCTCTAGTCGACGCTCCAGCGGGCCGTGCTCGACGTCGTCCAGAAGCCTTCCCAGTAGTCAGTGCTCATATTCTCGAGACGGCTGTTCCAGGCCCAGCCGCGCACGGTGCCGTACAGCGGCAGGGCCACCCGCTCGCGGGCGAAGAGGGTGTTCATCTCGCCGAACAGTCGCCGGCGCTCGTCCTGGTCGATGGTCGACGTCACCTCGGCCGCCAGCCGGTCGAAGCGCGCGTTGCGCCAATGCGCGTAGGTGAAACCGTTGGGGTTCTTCTCCGTCGGGATCTCGCTCCCGACGAACGTCTGCACCCACGGGCCGGGCTCGGGATAGTCGGCGCCGGCGCGGCTCATCATGATGTCGTAGTTGCCGGTGGCGAGCAGCCCGCCGTCTGCATAGGCCCCGAACATCGTGTTGGACGGGACGTTCTGGATCTTCAGCTCGATGCCGACCTGCTCGAGGTTGTGCTGGATCAGCTGCTGGTAGAGGACGCGGGTCTGGTCGCCGGTGATGGTCTGGAACTTCATGCTGGCGCGCACACCGTCCTTCACGCGCACGCCGTCGTCGCCACGCCTCCAGCCGGCCGCGTCGAGCAGGGCGTCGGCACGCCTCTGGTCGTAGCGCGCGGGCCGGGTCTGCTCGGCACCGAAGCCCGCGTACACCAGTGAGCCGGAGAGCTCGCCGAAGCCGCTGAGCACACCGTCGACGAGTGCCCTGCGGTCGATGGCGACGTCGATCGCCTCCCGCACGGCCGGGTCGCCGAGGATCGGGTGCGCCTTGTGCGGGTTCCCCCGCGCGCTGTGGTTCAACCACAGCCACTCCACCGACCCGGTGTGCTCCCCGTCGGTGCGCACCGATACCGGCAGTCTCCGCTCCCGTGCCGCGGTCAGGTCGACGAGGTCGTCGCCGCTGAAGAAGTAGACGGTGTCGGACTCGCCGTTGGCGAAGGCGCTCATCGTGGCCTGCTTGTCCGGCGTCACCTTGATGGTGACGCCGTCGAGCCTGGGCAGCTCGGGGTCGCGCCAGTAGTGCGGGTTCCTGACCAGGGTGATCCGGTCACCCGTACGCCAGGACGTGTAGACGAAGGGCCCGGTGCCCAGCGGCAGCCGCGCCTGCGGATGGGACAGGCTCACCGCCGTGGAGTCGAACTCGTGCTTCGGCAGGACCTGCCGAAACAGGTTGAGGTAGCCGGGGTTGGGCTCGGTCATCCGCACCTCGGCGGTGAGCTCGTCGACCACCTTCACCGAGTCGACGAGCGCGTAGTCGGGCTCGACGAGCGCGACGCTCTTGGGGTGCTGGTAGACACCGACGGTGAACGCGAGGTCGTCCGCGGTGAACGGCTCGCCGTCCGACCAGGTGATCCCCTCGCGCAGGCGGTACGTCACGACCTTGCCGCCGTCGCGTATCGCACCGTTCTCGACGGTGGGGATCTCCGCCGCGAGGTTGGGCTCGTAGCTGCCGTCGGGCCTGGCCTGGAAGAGCTGCTCGATGGTGAACGCGTACGAGATGTCGGAGCCGCTCTGGTCGTTGAAGAACGGGTTGAGCAGGCCCGGCTCCTGCACCATGGCGACGAGCGCCGTACGCGAGTCGGACGTCGATGTCGCCTGTCCGCAGCTCACCACCATGGTCAGGACGGCGAGCGCGGCGATCAGCCGGCTCCGGCGGAGCAGTCGTCGGTGTGCGGCGCGCGTCGACATGTGCTCACCCCAAGGATCCCGAGATGGAGGCGGGCCGTGCCCCGGCCAGGACGTCGCGGAAGAAGGCGCGGGTCGCCGGCATCAGCGAAACGAGCTCGTGGCTCACCCCTGGCACGAGATCGAGCTGGACGGCGATGCCATGGTCCTCGAAACTCCTTGCCAGTGAACGGATCCGGTCGATCCGGGTGTCTCCCTGCAGGTGCACGCCCGGCTGGTAGAGACGGTCGCCCTCGCGGATGGTGATCTCCCAGGTGGCGGTGTCATCGGCCCCGACGACCATGTGCACCGCGACGCGGCGAAGGGCGTCGAGGTCGACCGACCTGCCGAACCGTTCCTCGACGTCGGCCACGCCGACCCACCACGGATGCCCGAAGTCGAGCAGCGTCACCACGCCGGGCGACCCGACCGAGATCGCCAGCAGACGTTCCGGGTGGAGGTAGGCGAACCGGTGGGTGAAGTGGCCGCCGCCCGAGAAGCCGTGCAGCATGAAACGGTCGCTCGACACGCGCCAGATCGAGGAGATCTCGTCGACCATGGCGAGGAGGATCTCGTCGTACCTGATCCCGCGGTACTCGATGAACTTGTAGTTGCTGAGCTCGCCGGGCTCGTCGATGCCGCAGGGGAACAGCGGCGCGAGCACGATGCAGTCGTGACGCTCGCAGAAGTCGGCGAACAGCTCGCGCGACAGCTCCACCATGCGGCCCGTGCCGTGCACGGCCACCACGAGCTGGTAGCGGCGGTCGTCGTCCTCGGAGTAGCTGTGCGGCACATACAGGCAGTACGAGAATCGCTGGTCGTACGCGCTCGCGAAGAACGAGGTGCTCCCGAACTGGTAGTACGACAGTTGTTTCCCGTGTCCTGGCACATTGCGCATCCGCGCCACCTCTCAGTGCCCGAAGGCGATCGCCGCGCGGGGCGGTAGTGTTCACTACGGGAACATAGCGATCCGTAGTGAATGCTGCAAGACTTCGACGCTACGCTCTGCGCAGCCCTGAACGGAACGGGAGACAGCGCGCCGTGACCCGTGAGCCGACCGACGCACCGTCCTCGTTGCAGGAACGCGTCTCCCTGCGGCTCGCGAACCTCGCGCCGGCAGAGCGCAAGGTCGCGGAGTACTTCCGCAACAACCCGAACGAGCTGATGTTCGCGTCGGCCGAACGGATCGGCGAGCTCACGGGCACCAGCGACGCCACCGTCGTCCGCACCGCGAAGGCACTCGGCTACTCCGGCCTCCCCGAGCTCAAGCAGCAGGTGTCTGCCGGCGCGCTGCGGACGATGCGGCCCGCCCTGCGGCTCCGGCACCGGATCGCGCAGGCACGGACCGGCGAGTCGATCCTCGACCACGTCTTCGCCGAGGCCACCGAACGCATGGCGGAGACGCATCGGCAGACCGACGCAGGGGCCTTCACCCGCGCCGGCGAGCTGCTTGCCGGCGCGCGCGAGGTGTTCGCCTTCGGCATCGGACCGTCCGGGCTCATCGCGCGCTATCTCGCCATGCGCCTCGTCCGCCTGGGACGTGCCGCGCGCGGCACCGACCACACCGGCTTCCGTCTCGCCGACGAACTGCTGCCGCTGCACGAGGACGACGTCGTCGTGGTCTACGCGCCGGGACGTGCCCTCTCCGACCTCGAGGTCATCGTCTCGCACGCCGCCTCGGTAGGCGCCGGGTCGATCCTGGTCACCGACTCGCTCACCCCTGTGTACGGCGAGCGCGTGGACGTCTGCCTGCCGGCGAGCCACTCGCCCAGCGGCTTCACCGGCGAACTGCTCAGTGCCATCGTGACCACCGACGCACTGCTCCTGTCGGTCGCCGCCCACGACGAGCCGCGGTCGACGGCCACCTCCGACCGGCTGACCGAGCTGCGCCGCCGACTGATCGGCTCCGAGGGTGACACCTACGGGCGGAAGCGCCGCGGCCCCGAGCGCGAGAAGCCCACCGGCCGCGGCCGCGTCACGTGACCAGCCGCGACGTCTACTCGGACAGCTGACCGACGAGCTCTCCGACTGATGCGGCGTCGGCCACCCCCGCGTCACCGATCCGAACGTGAGGGAACCGTCCGCTCGCTGCGCACAGTCTCACCCGTCCCCGACAGCCCTCCGACCACGCGGGAGTGTGACACGTTGCCGGACTGGGACATCGACCCCACGGGTGTGCAGACCGCCGTCACCAAGACGATCGAGGTCGGCGACGACTTCGAGACCCACGCCACGACCTACGGCGACAACATGCAGTCCGCCGCGGAGACGAGTGGCAGCGCGATCGTGTCGACGGCTCTCGCCGACTTCGCCGAACACCACAAGGACGCGTTCACGTCCATGGTCGAGCGCACGGTGAACACCCTCACCGGCGCGGTCGACGCGACGAAGGCGTACCTCGACGGAGACCTCGAGATGGCGCAGCAGGCGCAGGACGCAGCGACCGGCGCTGACCTCCCCGACAACATCGACTGACGCTGGAGCGACGCGATGATCAAGCCCGGCGAGATCCCCCAGTTCTCCGGCGATCTTGACTCCTTGTCGAAGGCGGCGACGAAGCTCACGTCGTGCGGCCCCGACATCGAGGACACCGGCTCCGGTGTGCACACCACGTTCCAGAGCATCTCCGCTTCGTACATCGCCCCCGAGGCCTGGGAGCTCCTCGCGGCGACGAAGCCGGTGCAGACCAGGGCGGAGTCGTTCGGCGGCGACGTCGGCTCGGTGGGCGGCTACCTCGCGACCTACGTCGAGGACATGCGCCCGATCGCGACCGAGTTGTCCACGCTGAAGACCGACGCCCAGGACTTCGTCGACAGGGTCGAGGGCGACGACGACTGGCAGGGCGACGAGGACAAGGTCAACGAGCACAACGGCCTCCTGACCGGGGTCAACGACCAGGTCCTCAAGATGATGGAGGTCGAGCGCACCTGCGCGAACGCCATCGAGGCGCTGTTCGGCGGGCGCCAGTGGCACGCGGGCGACGCCGACGACCCGGACGCGTACGGCCCGACCGACATCCCCGACAACGCGGAGACCCCGTGGGGCACACCCGAGGAGTACGACGCGCCCTGGTACGAGGACGCCTGGAACGGCGCGGTCAGCTTCGTCAAGGGCGTCGTCGTCGACGGGCTCGGCGGGCTCGTCGTCGGCGTACTGACCCTGGTGCCCGTGCTCCCCCTGCTGGGGACCTTCGGCGTGCCCGGCCTGCCGGACTGGAGCGACTTCGGCAACGCGTGGAAGGGTTTGGGCCTGACCGTCGCCGCAGCCGCCGTCTGGGGAAGCGGACTCGGCACCGGGCTCATGATCGCCGACCAGGCCGGCTGGCTCCCCGACTGGGCGAGTGACTCCTTCGGCGCCGTGAACGACGCCGGGCTCAACTTCCTCAAGGGCATGGTCGCCTGGGACATGTGGAGCGAGGACCCCGCTCGCGCGTCGGGGGCAGCCATCTTCAACATCGCGACCATCTTCGTGCCGGGACCGAAGGGCCTGAGCGGCCTGAAGGGCGGGAGCCTGGTCGACGACGCCGCGCGAGCGGGCAGCCTGGCCGACGACGCCGCACGAGCCGGCGGCCTCACCGACGATCTCGCGAGGTCGGGCAGCCTGGCCGACGACCTGGCGAGGACCGGCAACGCCGCCGACGGGCTGGCGAGTGTCGACGACATCGCGAAGAGCCTCAAGGAGGATCTGGCGACACCCGGGCTCCAGGGTCTCGACGACGTCGGGAGCCTCGCGGACGACCTGGTGCCGCCCGCCGACGACGTGGTACCGCCGGGCATCGCGGACGACGGAGTGCCACCCGGGGCAGGCGACGACGCCGTCCCGCCGGGCACGGGCGACGACGCCGTCCCGCCCGGCACAGGCGACGATGCAGTCCCGCCTGGCGCGGGTGACGACGCCGCCAAGCCCGGGGACGACGCCACCAAGCCGGGCGACGACCCTGTCACACCCGAGGAGGCCGCCAGGCGGCACGACCTCGGCTGGGATCCCGCGGTCAAGAAGTTCCGTCCTGCCGAGGCCGAGACGGCACTTCGGATCGAGGAGACGGCCGGCGTCACGCTGGAACGGTCGCCGGCGGCGAAGGGGCCCGACTGGGTCGACAGCGCCGGCAAGACCTACGATTCGGTCGGGAACTTCCCCGGCAAGTACTTCGACAAGCAGTGGCCGAACCTCCAGAAGCAGATCGTGGGACACCTCGACAAGGCCGACTTCGTGCCGATCGATGTCGCCAAGTTCACGCCGGAGCAGGTCGCCACGATCAAGGCGTTCATCGAGGACGGAAACCTCGGGCCGCGCGTTTTCATAGTGGGAGAATGATGGCCGGCGACATCTTTGTGTCCGACTCGCTCCAGTGGCCGGCCAACGGCTCGGTCTTCAGTTGGGTCCTCGGCTTCCTGACCGAAGCGACCACCGACCCTGCCGTCAGGGAGGAGCTCGAGGAGATCGACGAGCACAACCTGGGCATGCTCGACCTCGACTCCTTCGCTCCACCGGCGCGGGCCGAGCTGCTCACCCTCCTGAGCGAGCGGCTCGTCCCGCATGCCGAGGCAGAGCTCCCGCCCGACGTCGCCGACCGCACCGGCTTCCTGGACGAGCTGCGCACGCTCGCCGACATGGCACGGAGCGCGTGAGAGGCGCACCTACGGGAGGTGTACGACGTCCGCGACGACCACGCCCGGCTCCTCGATCCTGGCGGCGGCGGGGCTGTCGTACACCACGAGCAGCCGACGGTACAGCAGCAGGGTGATGCCCTCCGCGTGGTCGTCGCCCTCGCCGTACGGCAGGTCGAGCACGCGCTGCACCTCCTCGCGGTGCACGATCTCCGGCACCTCGAGATGCGCGGCGCCCGGCCAGCGGTAGACCCGCACCGGCCCGTCGAGGTCCATCGACGGCCCGGCGAGGACCAGCAGGTCGTCGCCGTCCTCGCACAGGTCGCGGATGCCGAGCCCGTCCAGGTCGAGGAAGTGCTTGGCGTAGCGCGTGTCGCCGGCGACCCCGGCCAGGACCAGCTCGTCGCCGCCGTCCCGCGGAGCGAGCTGCAGCACGGTGGCCCAGCCGCGCAGAACGGGTCCGCGCAACCCGAGGAACACCCGCTCGCCGTGCACCGCGATGCCCTCGACGTCGAGGCCGTTGTCCTTGCCGGGAATGCCGAGGAACGGCGCGAGGTGGACGTCGTCGCGGAGCAGGTCGAACACGCCGGCCTTCCCGAGCGCGAGGCTGCGCCTGCCGTCCGCCGCGGTCGGGACCGGCACGTCGTCCTCGATCGCGAGCCGGGCCAGGACGCGCCTGGCGGGCTCCGGGCTGACCGTCGCCAGCCGCCTCGCGGCCTTGGCGTCGGAGTGGTGACGCTTCACCTTCTTGCGCTTCGCGCTGTGCGAGCCCACCACCCACAGGTACCCGCCGGCCAGCGTCATGCCCTCGACGTCGACCTCCTCGTCCGCCGCGCCCGGGAGCGGTACGAGGCCGGCGAGCGCGAACGTGACGTGGTCGCCGTAGTCGACCGGACGGCTCGGATCGGCACAGCTCAGCCGTTCGACGGTGGCCGTCTCGTCGCCCGCGATCCACAGGTGGCGACCCTCGGCATGGACGGCGGAGAGGTTCACGTGTGTCTCCGCGAGGGTGGCGTCCTCGAGGAACCGGAGCGCGGCGGTGCCGTCGACGCGGGTGCTCACCCTCCCTTCAACGCGCCCGCCTCCTCGCTCCCCTCCGGCAGGCGCCGCGGAGACCTCGAGGGTGGTGTAGTTGACATCGCGACCCCTACCTCCGTCTCGCTCCTCGGCTCCTGCGCTCATTCGGCTTCCTCCGCACGGCGCGCTCGAGCGCGGCGCTTGCCCTCGTGCATCGCCTGGACCCGGGCGATCGGGATCGCGCGGCCCTCCTCGACCAGCTCGGCGCTCAACCGCTGCGGCTCGGGCATCAGGTCGGCCCACGGATCGGAGTCGCCCAGCCGTGGGAGTGCGGTGCGCACCGTGAAGTCGGCGGGCGTCACGTCGTCGATGTCGTCCCAGGCGACAGGGAACGACACCGTCGTGCCCGGTCGGACGCGCGGACTGTACGCCGCCACCACGGTCGCCCCGCCGGCCCGCGTCGAGTCGAGGAACACCTTGCCGCCGCGGTCGTCCTTGACGAACGCCGTCGTGGCGAGGGCGGGGTCGATGCGCTCGGCACGCGCGGCCAGGGCACGGGTGGCCGCGGCGGCCTCCTCGAGCGTCGTCTCCTCACCGACCGGCACGAACACGTGCACGCCCTTCGCGCCGCTGGTCTTGACCGCGCCCGCCAGGCCCGCGTCGGCCAGCGCCTGACGGACCAGGTGAGCCGCGCCGACGGCCGACCCGAACGCCTCGCCCTCCGGCGGGTCGATGTCCAGGATGAGGGAGGTGGGATGCTCCCAGCGGTCGGCGCGGACCAGCGTCGGGTGGTACTCGATCGCGCGCTGGTTGGCGAACCACAGCAGGGTGCGCCGGTCGTTGCACAGGGCGTACGACACCTCGCGCTTCGAGGACTCCGCCCAGAGCGGCACCGTCTCGACCCACGAGGGCGTGTACTTCGGCACGTTCTTCTGCATGAACGGCCGCTGACCGCGGAGCACCCGGATCACCGACAACGGCCGGTCCCGCAGCTCGCGGATGATCCGGTCGCCGACCGCGTCCAGGTAGTCGACCAGATCGCGCTTGGTCGCCTCCGCACCCTCGAACAGCTGCTGGTCGAGATTGGTCAGCGACACCCCGTCGCGTTCCTCACCACCGCTCATCGCACCATCATCCCCCACGCGCCTCCGCCGCTGAACCCGTGAAGGGCACCCCCACCGCGTGGGAGCACGGTGAGGGTGCCCTTCACGGGTCGGTCATCGCGCTACCCACGGCGCGACAGCTGGCACGGAGATCACGACATCGGCTCCCCACGGACGCGGCTGACGACCAGCTCGGGTGTCGGCATCGGGGTGGTCCCGTCCCGCTCCTCCGGCGTGCCGCGGTCGGGGAAGTCGAAGACGCCGAGGATGAGCTGCAACGGGTAGTCCGGTGACTGCCGGGTACTCCGGACGACGTGGTCGTCGAGGAGGAAATCGACCCCGCCGGGCGTCCACGACACCGCGTAGCGGTGCGACTCGGCGACGTCCACGTCGAGCCTCAGGGTGTCGAAGTCCTCGACGAGAGCGGGATCGCGGAAGGCGTGGACTCCACACCCCACCAGGGCGGTCGGACCCGAGTCGCCGCGGCCGAGACCGTCGCCGAAGACCTCGACGAGACAGATCTCGCCACACCGCCGCGGCTCGTCCTCGATGCCGATCATCCAGGCCGAGAACATCGACCGCGGACCGATCGTGGCCCGGCAGGTCACCTCGACGCGTCCGTACAGCGGGGTGAAGCCGAGGACGGCGGGTTGCGCCTCCCGCACCGTCAGCCCCGGCCGGAACGGCGACTGTCCACGGCTGCTGCCCACCGGCCCTGACCAGTTCCCGCTCTGCACCGCGGACACCCGCAGTGGGCCCTCGTGCAGGTCGGGGCACCACAGCCGCTGGGCGGGCGGGATCGACAGCCGCAACTCGCCATCGGCGACCGCGTAGGTGGCCGCGGACTCCGCGCGCGAGCTCCATGCGGGCAGGTAGCTCGTGGTCCACACCGCCGGGTCCAGGTACGTGCCCTCGAAGCCCTCGTCGAGTTTCATCGCACCCGCCGAGCGGTCACAGGAAGTCCTCGATGTAGGCCTCGATGATCGGCTCCAGCCCCTGGTCGGTGACCAGGCCCAGGGCGGTCGCGCGTTCGGACGAGGAGTGCTGCGCCCACCCGGCGAAGATCCGCGACACCGTCGGATCGGGCCGGTGCGTGATCGGTCCGAGCGTCCGATCCGACGCGACCGACCGGAGCGCGTCCGCCATCTCCCTGGCGGTCACGGCGATGGCCGGCAGGTTGACGCCGCGGTCGGTCCCGATGTCGGCACCGGGGACCTCGTGCAGCCGGATCAGGTTGTCGACCAGGGTGCGGTACCCGGAGATTGGCACGCGGATGTCCGGGTCGACGGGCACGATCGCCTCCTCGCCGCCGAGCGGCTCGCGGAAGATCCCGCTGCACCAGGAGGACGCGGCGGCATTGGGCCGTCCGGGACGGATGACCACCGTCGGCAGGCGCGCCGAACGTCCGTCGACGAATCCCTTGCGGGTGTAGTCGTTGACGAGCAGCTCGCCGATCGCCTTGGTCGTCCCGTAGGTGGTCTCCGGCGTGAGCTTGGTGGAGTCGGAGACCGTTCCGGCGATCGCCTCGCCACCGAACGCGGCGATACTGCTCGTGAAGACCACCCGCGGTGTCGAGGATCGGGCTCGAGCCGCCTCGAGGACGGCATGGACGCCACCCAGGTTCGCGTCCAGCGCACCGTCGAAGTCCTCTTCACACGCGCCACTCACCATCGAGGCGAGGTGGAACACGGAGACGTCGTCGGGATCCACCGCGGAACGGAGGAGGTCCGCATTCGTGACATCGCCCGTCACCCGCTCGACCCGTGCGTCGTCGCCCGCGCCCGCGTCCGGCGGATGGGCGACGTCGAGCAGCACCACCCGGTCGATCCGCTCTGGCCGGCCCGAGGGCCCGGTCAGCTCGGCGCGTGCCAGCAGGCGCCTGCCCAGCATCCCGCCGACGAACCCGCCTCCTCCGGTGATGACGACCTTCATGGACCCACCTTCCTGTCGCTGCCCTCGAGGCGACCAACCACCTCGGCGAGGCTGGTGTCGGTGCCGACGTTGCCGGCGAAGACGACGTACGGGAGTCCGGGTCTGCGCCCGTCGACCGGGCTCCACACGCTCACCATCCCGGGCAGCAGGGAACCGAGGACCAGCGCGCGGGACGCCCCGAGCGCCTCGGAGAAGAGGGTGCTTGACGTGATCCCACCCTTCGCGACCAGGTAGGCCGGCGCCGCCGTCTCGATCACCCTCTGCACGACGGTCACGAGTGCCCGCGCGACGACCCGCGAGATGCGGAGGCTGTCGTCGCCGTCGGCGCCCGTCACCAGCCGTCGCGAGGTCGCGAGCACGGCGCTGCCCTGCCGCAGCGCGTCGGCCAGTCGGTCCGCGACGACCGCAACGTGGTCGTCCTCCTCGGCCAGCAGGCGCTGCACGTCCAGCTCGACCAGCGGGTGGCCGAAGGTGCGTCGGAGATGCTCCAGTTGCCGCGAGGACAGACCGACGTGCGAGCCCACGACCACGAGCCCGCCGCGGCCGGCCGCACCGACACGGGCCGCCGCCGCGTCGTCAAGCGTCGGCGAGCCGACCACCCCACCGAACGCTCGGACGAAGCTGGGCCCGGTGCGGCACACGAACCTGCGACCCTCCCGCTCCAGGTCGAGGAGGGCGGTGCTCAGGCGGAACAGGTCGGCGTAGTCGACGGCGTCGGCGACGACCCAGGGCCGCGACCCCGGCTGCGCGTCCGCGCCGCGCAGCACCTCGCGGACACCCTCCAGGTCGTCCGACCGCAGCAGGTCGAGGTCGATGCGCCGGACGTCGTCACTCGCGACCGCGCCTCGCGACTTCTCGGCCACGAACCCGGGCAGCCACGACGTCGCGTATCCGAAGGTCGCGTCGCGCGCATACTCGGTGCCGGACAGCGGGGTGAGCTCCCGCCCGTCGAGAATGCAGTGCTCCGCATCGACCGTCACCCGGCCGGCCTCGACGTACGCCGGGACCAGCACCACTCCGCTCATCCGCGCGCCGTGGTCGTCGGCGACGCCGATGACGGCCCGCACCTCGTCCCAGACATGCCCGCGCAACGTCGAGTCACCACGGCTGACGAAGGTGACGTCCACACCCAACTGGTCCGCGGCGGCGTAGGAGCTCCGCGCGACCTCACGGACGACCTCGCTCGCCACGTCGGCACCCATGCTGCGCGAGTTGGTCGACACGAAGACCAACCGACCGTCCTGCGACAGCGCCCAGACCAGATCGTCCACGCCCCACCGCGTGACGACCGGGACGCCGTGCACCGGCTGCGTGCCGGTCGGGTCGTCGTCGATCACCACCACCTTGGCCGTCGAGGTACGGAGCGCGTCCCGAAGCCCCCGCTCGGTCGTGGCACGCCAGTGCTCGGTGACTGCACCCTCCAGTTCGCGCGGGCTCATCGCGCCGCTCCCTCCTCTCTCCTGGGATCTCCGCTTCACGGTCCACTGGTGATCGCGGCCAGCCTCATCATCGTCGTGCCGCACCGATCGAGGAAACCCCACGGCGACGATCGCGCCGCTAGGAGAGCGGGACTCGGGAACCAGCTACCGGTTGCCCTACGTTACCGACGAGGGCTACCACGTCCGCGTCTACGTAGCCGCGTCCGGCCCGAAGGCTCTCCGCATGGCCGGCCGCGTCGCAGACGGTGTCATCGTCATGGTGGGCTCGGCGCGCGAGTTCGTCTCGCAGGCCCTCACCCATGTCGCCGCCGGAGCGGCGGAGACCGGGCGAGACCCGGCCGACATCGACGTGGTCCTGTGGGTGCACGCGGCCCTCGGCGACGACGCGCAGGTGGCACGCGACCGCGTCCGCGGCCGCGTCGCGCGCATGGTCGGCCGGCGCATCCCGATGACGATGACGCCGTCGCTCACGGCCGAGGTCGAGCGCATCCGCGCCACCACGGCGGACCCGGAGGGCGACTACTACCACCACCAGGCGTCGACCGAGGCCGACGCACGGCAGGTACCCGACGAGATCGTGGACATGTTCGCGCTCGCCGGCACTCCCGACCAGTGCGGCAGACGTCTGCGCGAGTACGCCGAGTGTCGCCCGCCGGAAATTCGTGTGATATATCGTGCGAGGGAGTCGAGGATTTCCTCCGCGGTCTTCTTCCACACGAACGGTTTCGGGTCCTCGTTCCACATCTTGATCCATTCGCGGACGTCTTTCTCCAGTGCCACC